>JAWBTN010000120.1:0-3551 GCA_039000415.1 Candidatus Aenigmatarchaeota archaeon
GAGCAGAAAGTTTTTACTGATAGTTTGTGTAGTTATATCAGTTTCTGGTTTGATCTTGATATATTTAGCTTCAAGAGATATAAAACCAAGAGAGTTGAAAATAGATCAAATAAATCCAAACTTGATCGGAAAATTGGTCTCGGTGAAAGGAAGAATAACTTACGTGAGAAATCATCCAGCTGGTCACGTTTTCTTAACAATTTCCGATGAAACTTCAAGCATAGAAATCCCAATTTTTTCAAGCTTGATGAATCAACTCTTTTCCAACACTATAACTAAAAATGATTTTAAAAAAGGTAGGTTGGTTAAGATAACAGGAATTGTAGGTGAATACAAAGATAGGTTGCAGATAGTTCCGAGAAAATCTTCAGACCTCCAATTCATCAACTAAGTTGAACTGAAGCACGATTTCAAATCAGGAAAAGAGGAGTCAAATGTTGGATATTTTAATCTTGGCAATTTTTGGAATATTGCTCGGTATGGTTTGTGGTTTAGTACCAGGTTTCCACGTAAACACTGTTATCCCAATATTATTTTCCATTTCTCTATCTTTCAACTTCTCTCCACATCAAACTGTAGTTTTGATAATTTCAACTTCTGTTAGTGAAATTTTCTTCAATTTCATCCCTTCTATTTTCATAGGAGCTCCAGAAGAAAGTACAGCACTTTCGGTTTTACCAGGGCATAAGTTGTTGATAGAAGGTAAAGGTTATGAAGCGATAAAACTCACGGTCATAGGTAGTTTAGGATCGCTTATCTCAAGTCTTCTAATAATTTCACTATTTTTTCCTTATTTTTCGATAATTTACAAAATTTCGCGTCCCTACATACATTTTTTCCTGATAGCTGTAGTTTCTTTCATGATCCTTTCAGAAAAGAAATTGAAAAAAATATTTTTTGCAACGTTTGTTTTTTTGTTATCCGGAATTTTCGGTTTGATAACTTTGAATTCCCAATTCATTCCTAAAGAACAAGTACTTTTTCCTGTTTTTACAGGGATGTTCGGTTTGAGTACGTTGATATTAAGTTGTTTCGAGAGGTCGAGCATTCCTGAGCAAGAGCACGATCCTTCACTGAAAATTTCTAAAAAAGATTTAATCAGATCAATCTTGCTTGGAGCGACAAGTGGCTTGGTCGTTGGCTATCTGCCAGCAATAGGAATTTCAGAAGCAGCAGTTATGTCTCAATACTTTTTCGGAAATCAAGACGCAAGAAGCTTTTTGGTGACTGTTAGTGGTATAAACATGGGTAATGAAATTTTTTCACTGATAAGTCTTCATCTCTTGAACAATCCAAGAAGTGGTGCTAGTGTAGCTATACAAAGAATACTCGGTGAAATGAATTTTAACGATGTAATACTTGCGGTAGGTATTATTTGTTTCGTTTCTGGTATAGCTTCTTCCTTGACTTTATACTTGGGAAAAACCATTCCTAATATTTTGGTTAAACTGGATTACAAGAATTTGATATCGTCCGTTATAACTTTCATCTCTTCCGTAGTTTTCGTATTCACCAATTTTATTGGTTTGTTCATACTCTTTATTTCAACTTCCATAGGACTCTTATGTGTTAAATTAGGGGTGAGGAGAAGTCATTGCATGGGTGTTCTTCTAGTTCCGAGTATTCTGTTCTTTTCAGGATTAAATCCAGTAATCTTATCGAGTTTAAATATATAATTTTTAATGTCTAAGAAATGAATTTTTAAAAGATGGTCTCGAAAAAAGAATTGATTCAAGAATTTCAGAAAAATCCAGACAGATATTGGAAAGTTAAGCTATTCGAAGAGCTTGGATTTAAAAGGATACAGTGTAAAAATTGTGGAAAGTTCTTCTGGTCTTTGGAGCAACAAGATTTTTGCAACGATTCAACTTGTAGAAACTATGATTTCATAGGAAAACCTTTAACTAAAAAGCCTTTCAACATTTTTAAAACATGGAAATTGATACAAAAATTCTTCATCGACAATCAACACATCTCGCTGAAGCGTTACCCAACTATTTGTAGGTGGTATCCACTCTACTTCACGATCGCGGGAATAGTTAATTTTTACAGGGTAAGAGAAGATGGAAGCTTAGATTGGGAATTTCCTTCAAACCCGACTATTTTACTTCAACCTTGCTTACGCTTTAACGATATACCAAATGTCGGCCTCAACTCAAAAAGTTTCACTTGTTTTCAAATGGTTCAGCAAACTTCTCTCTTCAACGGAAAAGAAGGTTATTGGAAGGATAAGTGTATAGAACTTGATTTTCTATTATTAACTAAAGTGTTCAAGATAAAGCCAGAGTACATAAATTTCATAGAAGATGTTTGGATCGGTCATGGAGCTTTCGGTAGTAGTTTGGAGTATCACGTTCAAGGTATAGAGCTTGGTAATGCTGTTTTCACAGAATTTCTAGGTTCTCCGGAAAAATTCCACGAAGCAAAAGAAAAGATAATAGACATGGGTGCCGGATTAGAAAGGTTTACTTGGATAACACAAGGGACACCAACTTGCTACGATGCTGTTTTCGGTCCTGTTATCAAAAAGATGAAAAAGATTTGTGATGTTGAATACGACGAGAAATTGTTTGAAAGATATGCTAAGATATCTGGTAAAGTCAACATCGACGAATACATAAACTTCAAGCCGATTTTGAATGGAATAGCTGCCAGATTGAAAGTTTCGCTAGAAGAGTTGGAAAAAACGATACAACCTCTAGCAGCTCTTTATTCAATAGCAGATCATGTTAGAGCTTTGGTTTTTGGAATAGCAGATGGTGGTTTACCGAGCAATGTAGCTGGTGGATATAATCTTAGAGTTATAATGAGAAGGTCTTTAAGTTTTTTGGATAAATTCGGTTGGGATTTGAGTGTAGAAGATGTGGCAGATTGGCATATCGATTATTTGAAAAAAATGTTTCCCGAACTTGAGGAAAGGAGGGATGATGTGAGAAAAATATTGGGGATAGAAGTAAGAAGATATAACCAGAGTAAAGAGAGGGTAAGGAGAATAGTTCAATCTCTCGCTGGAAAAAAATTAACGGAAGAAGATTTGATGAAATTGTATGATTCTGAAGGAATAACACCTGAACAGCTTGGTGTTGAAGTTTCAAGTGATTTTTACAGTAAAGTTACAGAATCTCACATGAAGGAAAAAGAAGAAAGCAAAAAATTTTTTATAGATGTTTCAAATTTACCACCAACCAAAATTTTATTTTACGATGATGTTTATAAATTCAAGGCCAAGGTTCTAAAAATTTGTGGGAATTTCGTGATATTGGACCAAACTGCTTTTTATCCAACTTCTGGTGGCCAACAACACGATACAGGCTACGTAGGGAAAAATAAAGTGATAAATGTTTTTAAAATACATTCAGTTATAATTCATGAATTGGATGGATGTGATTTAAAAGAAGGGGAAGTAGTGGAATGTGAAGTTGATAGAAAAAGGAGAGAAATATTGAAAAAACATCACACAGCTATTCACATAATCAACGGGGTTGTGAAAAGAATTTTGGGTTCGCATGCGCATCAACATGGTTCGGAGAAAACTGAAGAAAAAGCTAGGA
>JAWBTN010000121.1:0-3548 GCA_039000415.1 Candidatus Aenigmatarchaeota archaeon
CCAGAACAAAATTCTATTCTAACTATACCGTCTGCAATCCTTTTAGTTCTAAGTATAATAATCGGACCTACTTCCTTTGTTGAAAAGCAATGCAAGCCACCACATGCTTCATGTTCTTCACCAAAAGAAACTATTCTAACATTTTTTTCATTTAGAGGACCGCCCTGATAAATTATGAAGCCATATTTTTTCTCAGCTTCTCCTCTCGGCAATACTTCGATTTTAACTTCAAAATCTTTATCTACAATTTCATTAGCAATTTTTTCAATTTTTTCAATTTCTTCTTCGCTTAAAGCTTGGAAGTGAGTTATATCAAGCCTTGCTTTTTCTACACTTTTTTCAGCTCCGTACTGCCAAACATGCTTTCCTAAAACTTTTCTTGAAGAATAGTTTACTATGTGAGTAGCTGTATGATGTCTTCTTAAAATTTCTCTTCTTTTTCCATCAACTTCACATTCAACAACTTTTCCTTCTTCTACTTTGCCAGGAAGCTTGTGAATTATTATTTTTCCAATTTTTTGGACATCCAGAACTTCCAAACCATCTATAAAACCTTTATCGTGTAGCTGACCTCCGGAAGTTGGATAGAATGCTGTTTGGTCTAAAACAACCCAATTCTCAAAATTTTTCAAAACTTTTGCCTTGAATTTTAACAAGTTTGGATCTTCATAAAATAAAAGTTTTGTTTCTGGTATACCAGCTAATTCAAAAGGAATTTTTTCTTCTTTTTGTTTTTCTTTCATATGCATTTCAGTAATCTTTGAGTAAAAGTCAGGAGGAATTTCTATTTTTAAACCTGCATCTTTCAGTTGTTCAGGAGTAATTCCTTCTGAATCATAAAGCTTAACCAATTCCTCTTGAGTAGGAATTTTTCCACTTTTTATATAACTTTCAACTAATCTTTTACTCCTTTCTTTTGCTTGCTTGTATCTTTCAATTTCCACTTCCAAAACTTTTTCGATTTGTTCTTTATTTTCTTCGAGATTTGGAAACAACTTTTTAAGCTCTTCTATATGCCAAAAGCAGATTTCAACAAAGTTAAAATTCCAGTTGAATTTATCTATGAAACTTAAGGCTCTCCTTAAAATTACTCTTAAATTGTAACCTCCTGCTGTGTTGCTTGGGATTCCTCCGTCTGAAATGGCAAAAACTAAGCCTCTAGAATGGTCTGCGATGGAATATAAAGCTTGGAATGGCTCTATCTTTTTCTTTAATTTTTCGACAGAAATTCCAATATTTTTTGAGATATTCTTTAAAGCAATTTCTATGTTGCTAGATTCTTCTACGTTTATCTTCCCACAAAGTCTAAAATACTTTTCCAAAATTTCATCAGTTTCTAAGCCACAAATTTCTTTCATTTTTTCAACTACACTACCAAAAACTGAATCATAGCTAGTTAAGCTTCCTTGAGTAATCCAGCAAAACCTTTCTAGTCCAGCACCCATATCTATTACTTTCTTTTCCATTTCTACAAATCCATTATTTTTAATTTCAAATTCAGTGAAAACTGCATTCCCTAGCTCTAGACCTTTCACATGATATTCTAAGCTTGGCCCGAAAGCATTAGGACCTAACCATACATCTTCTATAAAAACTATTTCCTCTGGTTTTATTCCAAAAACTTTTGTTAGTAATTGAAAATCTAAATTTATGCATTCATTTTTCCAATATCCTTTTTTTTCTTCAAATAATGAGCTTTGTTGTACCATGAAGAAGCAAGAATAGCTTCTAGAGTTCAAGCCTACATTTGGCAAATCGTTAAATCTTAAACAAGGTTGAATAAGGATTGAAGGATTTGCAGGGAACTCAAAGTCAAGCTTATCATCGCTCATTCTATAAAAATCTACTATACCGGCAATTGTAAAATATAAAGGGAACCACCTGCAAACTATAGGATAAGGTTTAAGTAAAGTATGCCCATTCGATACAAAAAATTTTTCTATTTCTTTCCATGTTTCAAATAAATTAAGCTTTCTTTTAGTAAGCGGCTTACCTATAAATTCATATTCTCTACAACTAGAATCGTTGCAAACTTCTTGCTCAGTTAAAGTCCAAAAAAACTTTCCACAATTTTTACATCTTTTTCTTTTAAAGCCAAGCTCATCGAAAAGCTCAACTTTCCAATATTTTTCTGAATCTTTTTGAAGTTCTTTTATCAAATCCTCTTTTGTTATCATACTATAATTTTTCTAATTGAAAGTTAAAAATCTATAAACTTAAGAAAGAAGCTAAGGTAGAATCCAAGCCTGAGAAGAATAGAATTGAAGCAAAAAGGAGGCAACCCATGCAATGGCTTCTTCTAACTTTTAAATAATTGCATAAAAGCCCGATAGAAGTTGAAGTAAAAGCTATTAGCAAACCAAAAATTCCTGTGAGCAAAAATATCATGAAAATCAAAAAAATTATCATTACTAAGCAAAGAATTCTATAATTTATTTTTTCAAGATATTTTGGAATTTTCTTTCCTAAGAAAAGAGTGAGCAATGCAGCAATTCCTGAGGAAAAGCAAATTATCCCTATGAAAAGTATAACTTCAAAAAAATTTATTTCACCTAGAATTCTTTGTAAAGCAACACTAGGGCCACTTCTAGGATTTGAAACTAAGTATAAAGAAATTAGGGAAAAAACCTCATTTCCTATGTTTATTCCGCTTAAAGTTATTAAAAAACTTCTTGCTTCGCTCATTTTGCCTATATATTGAACTATAGAAGCTACCTCGCTTATTCCGACTGCAGGTAAAAATCCTGCAAAAATCCCAGCAACAGAGCCAAGAAACATTGATTTTGCAATTTCCTTTTTAGAAATTTTTAATTTATTATCATCTTCTTGCTTAGGAATTTTAGAAGTTTCAGAAACGCTTATTATAAGAGTTGACAAGCCAAAGAATCCTGTTAAAATCGGGAATAGAACATTTTCCTGACTTACTAAGGAAGAATTCAAGCAAATAAACCCAAAAATCCCCGAAATTAAAAAAATTAAAGATGCGAAGACGATTTTTCTTAATTTTCTTTCAGAAACTATCATGAAAATTACAAAACCCATTATTACCCAATGGATAAATGCTCTTGAAAATTTGTATAAAGCTTTGAACCATGGAGAAAGGATTGAAATTATAGCTAAAGTTAAAATTAACCCACCAATTCCTCCTATTACAGTTAATTTTATTGCTTCATATCCTCTCCCTTCTAAAAGCAACTTGTGGCCTGGTAAGACGGAAAGAGCTGTATTTGCCTCAGGTGCTCCTATGAATATGCTTGATATAAAATTCACGAAAATTTCTGTTACTGAAGTAGAAACTATTAGAATTGCTACGTAGTGCGGAGCCATTTTAAACCAAAAACCAAGGAATAGAATAAATGGTAAGAGCGTGTTGATATGCATACCAGGAATAATTCCCGCAAATACTCCAACAACAATACCAAATAAACAAATACACAAAATTTCAAGCATCATCTTAACCTTAAATCTTCAACTTTTCTTGGAATTATCTGCAATTGTCCTTGGTATTCGTCTACAACCCCTCTTACTTCTAAGATTCTTCCTATAAA
>JAWBTN010000122.1:0-3513 GCA_039000415.1 Candidatus Aenigmatarchaeota archaeon
CCCCGTGAGGTAAAGGATAGCCTGGCTGGCTTCGGACCAGCTCGTCTGGGTTCGAATCCCAGCGGGGCCAAAATTTCTTCTACAAATTTAAGTTTTGAATAAAAAAATGATTATATGGAAAGTTTAGAGGATTATCTCTTTAAAGAAACTGCAATAGTAATCCATCATGGTGGAGAAGCAAGGAAACTTTCTCACTTAACTAAACAAAAATTTCCTAAAGGTATGTTAGAGCTTGGTACAAAGCCAAGGCCTTTGTTCGATTGGGTTTTGGCAAAATATGTTGATATAGGTATTAAAAAGTTTTACATAACTCTTTGGTTTAATCCAAAAGCTGTGAAGAAAAGATGTAAGGAAATAGAAAAATATGCCGGCATAAAGTTTATTTTTATAGAAGAGCCAAAAAATAAAAGACTTGGAAGAGGAGGTTCTATAAGGTTTGGAATTGAGAACAGAATAATAAAAGAAAAAAATATACTCTCTGCAAATGGCTCCGACATAATTAATTACGATATAAAAGAGTTTGCTCAATTCCACTATAGTGGATTGGAAAAAGGATATTGTGCTACAATTCTTGGAAGTCCGTACGATCAAAGCAAAGGAGGAAGAATATTTTGCAATGAACATAATGTAGTAACAAGATTCGAAGAAAAGCCTATAATAAGGTTGAGAAGTGGTGAATTTTTAAATACGGCAGTTTTTTACTTAGACAAGAATGCATTAAAATATTTGTTTGAAGTTAATACATTTCCATTTGATTTAGAAAGCAGAGAATTTATGTCTCAACTTGAGAAAAGTGGAGAAATGAGATGCTACTCGCCTAAGAATGAAATAAAACTAGGAGAAAATTGGATTTGGGTAAAAGATGGAAAAGATTATGATACCTGGAAAAATCTAGATCTTGAAAGATTTTTGGGAATAAAAAACATAGAGGAACTTTTAGGCCCTTATAGCTCCAAAAATTAAATTTAAATTTCAAAAATTAAAAGAAAATAGGATGCCCCCATAGTCTAGTCCGGCCAAGGATGCGAGCCTCTCGAGCTCGAGACCCGGGTTCAAATCCCGGTGGGGGCATACTAACTCAAGTACAGTTCTCAACATATTTTCAAAACCTTGTGGTTAAAAAAATAAAAACCCTACAACGTTACAAAATGATAACATTTTTTTCGTTTAAATTTAGATGTAAAGATAACAAAAACTGCTTTTAATAGAATTCATAGTTACGAGCTTTATAAGTCTTTATCATTTCTTCTATTTCTTTTTGACACTGAATGCAAACTTTCCTAAATTCCTCCATTGTTAACCATTTTTTAATGTAACTGCATGTTATCTTATTACTCTTTTGTCTATAACAACATAAGGGCACATTACCTTTTAATCGGTCAAATGCTTGTATCGCTATTGGCCAGTCTCCATTTTCACACAATTCTCTTATGGTTGTCATTTATCTTTTAAAATACAAAATAAACTTATAAGTTTTAGCAGTAAAAGAAATCTTAAATATACGTCTATCTTATTTACCGAGTGAGGAAGCAACTTTTCAAATGTCCTTCTAATAAGGACATTTATTTAAATAAATTTCCTTATTATTATTATGATAAAAAAAGAAAATATCATAGATTATTTTAAAGAATATGAAGAGCTCCGTGTAGAGATGATCCCAAGGGAATTAAAAGTGCCTCTCACGTCGAACTTCATAATTTCTCTCATTGGCCCAAGGAGGGCAGGAAAAACATACTATTTTTTCTCGCTTGCAAATCAAGTTAGAGATTTTACTTACTTAAACTTTGAAGATTCAAGGCTGTATGGAGCTAGGTATGACGAAATAAGGGAAATTTTGAGAACTTTTATCGAACTTTATGGAAGAGAGCCAAAATATCTTTTTTTTGACGAAGTCCAAAATGTTGAAAAATGGGAAATAATAGTAAGGGAGCTACATGACTTAAAAAAATATAGGATTTTTTTAACAGGCTCTTCATCAAAGTTGTTAGCAAAAGAAATAGCAACTCAACTCAGAGGAAGAACACTTTCTTTTCTTTTATTACCCTTTAGTTTTAGAGAGTATCTTGTTGCAAAAAAAGTAAGTCTGGAAAAGTATTTGAGTAAGGACAAGCAAGCAAAATTGAAAAATTTACTAAGAGATTACTTGGAATTTGGTGGTTTTCCTGATGTTGTGATGAATAAAGAAAAATTGAATATTTTGAAGGAGTATTCTGATCTAATACTTTTTAGAGATTTTATAGAAAGACATAAAGTAAAAAATATAGAGCTAGCAAGGTTTATTCACTCTTTTATAATTCAAAATTTTTCTAACGAAATTTCAGTAAGAAGTATTTTTAATAAGCTTAAAAGTATGAAAATTAAAATTTCAAAAGATAGTGTTTACAACTATGTGGAGAAACTTGAAGATACAGTTTTCTTTTTCTTCCTTAAAAGATTTTCAAAAAAAGTCCACTTAAGAGAAGCTTGGCCGAGGAAGGTTTATAGTTGTGATACAGGAATAGCAAAAATAGTTAGGTTTTCACCAGATTATGGAAGACTTATGGAAAACTGTGTTTTTTTGGAATTGATAAGAGAGAAAAATAAAAATCCTTTGGCAGAAGTCTTTTACTTAAAGTTAAACAACAAAGAAATAGACTTTCTTATTAAAGTTGGGGAAAAAATACACCAGCTCATCCAAGTAAGTTACGCAAGTAATAGAGATGAAATAGAAAAAAAAGATATAGATTCATTAGTAAAAGGAGCTAGTGAGTTGAAATGTAATAACTTACTCTTCCTTACTTGGGATTATGAAGAGGAAATAAAAGTAGAAAACAAAAAAATTGTTTTCAAGCCTTTGTGGAAGTGGTTGCTGAAAGTTTAGAAACTCATTAAATTTTTTTAATTTATTTTTTAATTTTAATGAAATTTTGAAAGTTGGCTTTTCTCTTCTAGGCTTGGAATTTACACAAGTTCCAAAACTATCTTGCACTTTTTCGAATATTCTTCCATATCTTTTTCATTTTTTATTGGTTTTTTCAATAAAGAACAATAAAGTTCAAGAGGATTTTCTGGATTAGTTGAAAGACTCTCACAACCTCTGCACTCATTTTTTATATACTTCATAATAATTATTTCCTCCTTCTTAAAATATTTTCCAGCTCTTTTGAAAGAAGAAAGTAGCTCAAAAGATCTGAAGAGTTATACTTTAAATCTTTCATCATTTCCCTTAAGTAAAAAATTTCATGCAAAAATTTTAACTTCGAGCTTGTATGATAGTAATTTAAAATTTCAATAGCTGCTTCGCTTCCTCTTCCTTTTACTGGCGGAACAACATAAAGCAAACCTGCTGAAAAGAATTGCGTATAATAAGAAAGAAAAAGCTGTGGAATAACTTTTACAGGACCTATAACATCTCTTTTTACAGCAAGCATAAGGTTTATTCTACTATACTTTTCCTTCTTCGAAATACCTCTTCGAACTTCGTTAATCAAATTCTCCATATTTTTTTCGTTCAAAAAATTAAAGTGCTCTTCG
>JAWBTN010000123.1:0-3429 GCA_039000415.1 Candidatus Aenigmatarchaeota archaeon
AACCTATTCCTCCTGAGGTTCAAAGAAAAATAGACGAGGCCCTCAGATGGGCCTCGTCAGTTAAATACGCGAGAACAGGTAAGTATGCTTACCTGTTCTCGCAAAAATGTAAAAACCTCGTAAAACAACTTCCGCCCGACTGGGCGGAAGTTGTTAGAAAAAGATTAAAAAAGGCATGGGAGGAATGGAAATCCTCCCGTGCTAAGAAATAGAGAAAAAAAAGGGGGGGTAACCCCCCCCTTTTTTTTTATTTTGCATAAACTAACGAGCAAAACACCCTTTCTTACAAATATTACGTTTCGTTCTTTTTTCTGAAAAATGATAGCGTAGATCTTTTGTAGTCTGATTAGCTCTTAAACCAAGGATCTTCCTATCATAACAATTACAGCCAACATGTCAGACAACAAAATAAACTTCAGTTACTAGAAAATACAAAATCCATTAAGCTTTTCCAAAGGATTTGGTTAAAAACAATAAAAAAATCTCCTCATCGTCTCTTATAACACATAAGATAAATAAGATAAAAACACTAAAGGTCTATATATAATAAAAAACTAAAAAATCTACAAAAGGAGGGAGGAAAGATGAGAGTAGCATTGCATTTAGACAAAAAAACAGAAGTAAAAAGCAAATTTATACCTTTTGAACTTATACCTAACAACGAAATCTACTTAGGTACATTTGAAATAACCACAATAGTTTATGACTCCCTTCCATGTGAAGATGTTAAATACACAATCCACTGGAACGAAGAAAAACCAAAAAATATAAGCGAAAATGAATTAATAGACTTGCTAATTAAAGAAATCACTTAAAGTTTCAATTATATCTAATAAAAGCGGTTTATCGGTCTGTCTTGGTTGAAAACAAAATTGACACTTAATTACTTGACTAATAAAGAAATTTGCTATAATACTTAGATTAAAAAGAAATAAAAGAAGAAAAGATGATAAAATTCTTTAGACCACAGTTCTTTATGGTGCTAATTCATTTTCTGTTACTATCTTCTATTTTTGCAAGTCAGAAATCCGAGAAAAATGTTCCTCAACCTTTTGGACTCAAACTTGGAATATCAACAAGAAATGAAGTAGAAACAGTAATCAAGAAAGAAGGAGGTAAAATTACAAAAGAAGGATACAAAATAATAAAAGGAGATATCATAAATCCCCACATTAAAGGTATAAAAGTAAAAGGTTTACCTATAGAAAATCTTACAGAAGCAACTTTTTGGTTTTTTGAAGACAAGCTTTTTAGTATCGTTTACACTTTCCCTCTTTCTATGAATAAAGAAGAATTTTACGTACTTTACAAGCAATTAGAAACCAAATACGGAAAACCTAAAAAATATGTAAAACCTTATCTAGCAGACGGAATTGCAGAATGGTACTTTGGTGATATTGTAATAAAACTTTACGCTCCTTGGGCTTCTTGGTCAATGTATCTCCATTACAAGCATTTACCTTTTTCAAAACAAGCCGAACAAAGCGACAAAGAAGTCTTTAAACAAGAGGTTTCAAAACCAAAGAAAGGTTTGTAACTAAATTAAAATAAAACTTACAAAAAAGGAGGTAAGGATGAAAGGATTAAATGTTACAGTTCTGATCTGCGGCTGCATTGCCTTATGTGGATCTCTTTTACCTGTAGCTACGTCAGGTTAATTATATGTAAACGTACATCATCTAGGCGGATTGACTCTTCTTTTGTACGGATTACCTTTAGTCTTGATTATCGCCTCTATACTAGCTTTATACGGAAAAATCAAGAATACCCTCCCATGGTATTTACCTGCAAGTATCGCTGGTACAGTTCTATCCTTTCTTTCCGTCATTGCTGGATCTTCACATATTAAAACGTTTCACTATCTGGAATATCAGTGGTTAAACAGAATTTTTAGCAAAGTAGCTAGCCCCCTGGTTGAAGATATATCCGTTTCTCCAGGAATTGGAGGAATACTCATGATAGGATCTTATGTACTGGTTGTTATTGTATCAGCAATATTGAGGTTTCCAAAAAAGGCAATCCTTATACTGTTTTTGATTTAGTAGACAAAGGGCAAGCTGTAAGGGCATTTAGTTTCGGAACTTTGTCTGTAAAAGAAGACGATGAAGTGGAAGTAGTAGGAAAATATTATAGAATCAAATATGTAGGATCTTATGTTTTTTATAACGAAATAGATGCAACAGAAGGAGAAGTAAGGAAAATAAAATAAAAACTGCTTTAGTTTAAGGAACTTATTCTAATTTTAAAGTTAACCCAAGTTAACTTTATGGATTCCAGCCGCACAAGTTTTCGCAAGGAATGCCGTCGTTATCACCGTCAAGTCTTTTTAAGCCACATACATGATAATAAAACATAGCTTCCTCACATGAGCTCATTTGAAAACAATAATATTTTTCTCCGCACTTGAAGTGATTTCCTTCAGACTTATGTCCCTTACTAACAAATTTCTCTTCTTCTGGCTTTTTATAACTAGATTTTCTGTAAAGGAATTCAAGATCTTTGTTTGTGATGGTGTAATTTTTCCATATCCCTTTTCTTTTTATCAGAGCTTCTTTGTAAGCTTCATTGAGTTCATCTTCATATTTTGTGTTAGGAGGAACAAAAAGGGGTCTGGCATATCCCTCTCTCAGAATAGCTTCATTTAGCATTTTTCCATCAGGTAACCATAGATAAGCAAGAAGTCTATTACGTTCATCCTTTTTCTTGACATCTAGCTCAAGTCTAACCGTGGTTCCAATAGGCATTATTAAACTTACATACTCCTTGGCCTCTTTTCTAAATTCTGAGATATCTACTCCAATTAAACGAACTTTCTTTTTAGAGCAAATAAAAACATTTCCATCTAAAATTTTTTCTATCTTGCAAGAAAAAGCAAAAAGAAAAGTTTTATGATAGCATACAACCAAGATAAATACTACAAAAAACAAGACTTTCCTAAACATAACTCCCTCTCCCCATTTTTAAAAAACGTTACTGTTTACTTTATATTGTATTTAATTAGTACAAATGTCAAAATTATCTCACAGTTACTGCTTGGATTTGTTGTAAAGTAGTTTCTCCTCTTAAAACCTTTAAGATACCGTCTTGTTTTAAAGTTCTGAATCCCTTTTGAACGGCTTTGTTTCTCAACTCTAATGCAGAGGCTCCTTTTATTATAAGATCTCTTATTTCATCATCTGGAATTAGAAGTTCATGGATTGCAATTCTGCCTTTAAATCCAGTGTAGTTACAACTTGGACATCCTACAGGTTTGTAAAAAGTAGCCTTTTCTATATCTTCGTCTTTTAAGGGTTTAATAGGATGTTCTCCGTATTCCGCCTTGATTCTTTCAATTTCTTCTTTTGAAGGCACATAAGGAGTTTTACACTCGTTACACAATCTTTTAGCTAGCCTCTGAGCAAGTACCCCTAATAAAGCATCAGCAAAGTT
>JAWBTN010000124.1:0-3417 GCA_039000415.1 Candidatus Aenigmatarchaeota archaeon
CATACAATGCTGGATTATAATATGCAGATATGGTGGGAACTTTACCTTGTTTCCCTCTTTTACCACTGTGTACTAAGACAATTTTCTCGGTAGGTATTATGTTATCAAGTAAAGCCGCATGACGTTGAATTTCTTCAGATTTATTCTTTTCGCTCATTTTACGGAAACGACTTAAAGGATACTGAATTACCAGGAAAAACTCCTGTGGAGGATAATCAAAGATATCTTCAAATGTTCTCATCATTTCTAAGATCATCGCGTGCTTATCCCCAAAGAAAGCTGGATCTCTTGCTGGAGACATTCCAGCATCTCCTATAAACCATGAAGAGAACATGATTACTGAAGGTGTAATTTTTACAAAACGTGGCACAATGATCGATTGAGTATCTATGGGAAGAAGTTTCTTTCTTATGTCCTTTGGTAATATAAGAAGAAAATTCACTTGGTTATTAACTAGTTTAATTTTTGTATTACTATTTTCTAATCGGGATTTGTTATAAACTTTCCATAACTTTTCTTCAATAACTTTACCTGTTCTTTCGCCAACTAATCGATATGTTTCAGTCCTTAAAAATTCCCATAGATCAATGGTCCCAAGAGTAAAGGATTCTGGAAATTTAAGTTCCACAAGTAATTATTTGTGTGTGAAACATTTGTGGAAATCTACCACTTAACTACCAAAAGCATTTATTTATGAACCGCTTATAAAATGAATTACTATGAAATACTTTATCCCGGAATGGGAGGATCGTGTAGACCCAAAATATGATTTTATTAATGATACCCATTCCGAAGAGCATAAAGAAGACCCTATCAAAAATGATGTTTACACGTGGGATATTTTTGGTTTAGGTAATGTTCCGATTGACGGAGTTTTAGTTTCAAGAATTATAATTATGCAAAATAAAAAGAAGTATGAGTGGGCACTTAAAGAAGGCATTCATAAAGTTTTGCGTCTTCCTCAAAACTTCGAAATAATGGGCGATTGTGGAGCTTTTGGGTATGTTGAAGAAAAAGTTCCGCCCTATGATCCAATTGAAACATTAAAATATTATCGGGATCTTGGTTTCAATTATGGTGTGACTGTTGACCATCTTGTTGTTCCGCAATTTGAAAAAGATAAAGATTTTAGGATGCGACTTACATTTGAGAATGGCATAAAATCTTACGAAGAGTGGTTAAGGAATTTTAAGAATGATTTTCAATTAATTGTAGCTGTTCAGGGTTGGGAAATAAAAGATTACATAAAAATGTATGAAGATTACCTTAAACATGGAATAAGACATTTTGGATTTGGAGGTTTAGTGCGTTCCCCCACAAGTTTTATTCTTGAATTGTTAGATCAACTCATTAAGAAAGTAAAGGAGACCAAAATACTTCCCGAATACTTACACTTTTTCGGTTTAGCAAGATTTGCGCTTTTTCCAAAATTTAAAGAATTAGAAGAATTAGGTATTCAAGTAGGGTTTGATTCAGCCTCTTTTCTTAGAAAAGCTTGGTTATCTTCGCCAACTATGCAATTAAATTACTTGAGTTTAAATGGTAAGGGATATACCGCAATTAGGATACCTTTTGTAGGTCGGCAGAAAGAGAATAAAGGGAAACTTGAGGGAATACACTCTGAGAATTTAACGGAATTAGAACAAGAATGTCTACAAAAGTTAAGGATGTATGATAAAGGCGAGATCGATTTAGAAAGTGTGCTTCAGGTTCTTTTGAAGTTTACTAAAGCAATTGGAGAAAGCCCTGAACTAATTAATTACTATAGGCGAACATTAGAGGAGAAACCATGGAAATCTTGCGATTGTCCAATTTGTAAAAGCATAGGAATAGAGGTTGTAATATTTAGAGGAAATAACCGAAATAGGAGAAGAGGTTTTCACAATACCTATGTCTTTTATAAAGTACTTAAAAACCCTGATCTTTGGCCGATATTTATTAACCGAGAAAAGAGTGAAGAGAAAAACGTCTTAACTTCTTTGAAAAAAGGTGAAAAAGTTCTTGTAATTACAGAATGTACAAAAGAAAAACTTGGTTATGATTCATCGGTCAAAGTCCCTGCAAAGCAAATGTACCAAGGAAGACTTTTCAAGGTTGTGAAGAAATATTGTGAAACCATGGGTTTTGACTATGTAATAATTTCCGCAAAATATGGTTTGTTACATCCTGATGATATAATCGAAGGTTACGAAAAGGTATTGAAAACAAAGGAGGATGTGGAAAGAATTCGACCTCAAGTAGAAGAAAAGTTACGCCCAATCTTAAAGAACTACGATAAAATAGTAGTTATAGCTGGAAAGCAATATCGTGAAGTTCTTAAGAATCTTTGGGACGAGAGGTTTGTTGAAGTCAAAAGTAGAGGATACGGAGACCTTTGCAGTATAGTAAGCAAGGCAACAATCCAAGAGAAGACACTACTTGAATTTGTTTAAAAACCCAGCAAAATTTAAAACTCTCTTTTTTAAACTATTGGTCGATTATTATGGATGTCTCAGAGGTTATTCGAAAAAAGGGAATGATTGAAATTCTAGCCGAACTTCAAGAAGGAAACAAAACCTTCACACAAATAATGAACGCCGTCAGATTAAGTATGAGTAACATCGTAGCTAGACTTAGAGAAGCTGAAGCTTATCGTTTAATCAACAGAATTGCAACATTAAACGAAGGAAAAGTCGAAGTGAAATACACATTATCAGACAAAGGAAATAATGTTTTGAGGAAAATAATGGAAAACCCGGAAATAGGCGGAATTCTAAAAGAATGTAGATCTGTAAAAAGAAAAGCAAATGAGATTGAAAAGAAACTCGACGAAATCCTTAACAATATTAAATTTGATTTAAGTGGTGTCGCTGTTTGATTAAAAAAGTTATGATAAAAACTGAAATTTATGATAAATTACTCGATTTCGCTAAAAAGTATTCTCCAGGGATCGTTTCTGGTTTTCTTGTTGGAGAAAGAGACGATAAAAACGAAATAATTCAAGTAATCGATGTGAGAGAAGTAAAAACAAGATGTAATCCTAGAATACATTTCCAACCTGTTTTTTCAGATTTTCGTCGAGTAGCGGATGAGATCCATAAAGAAGGAAAATCAATAGTTGGTGAATTTCATACGCATCCGGATGGAAACGTGGAACCAACCGGGAGAGATATGAAAATAATGAGATGGTTAAAGAATGGATTTTGGATCATAGCTTCAAAAGATAGAATTTCTGCCATGATTTTTGATGTTGAAGAATTTAAAACAAACATAACGAAAATTCCGGTAGAAGTTGTTTGAAGTGGATACCCTCAGAAATTTATGTTCATAACAATAAAAAAAGAAAGGTGATGTTATGGAAGAATTAACCTTTAAACAAGCACAAAAAATCGTTGATGAATGGATAAGTCAATTTGAAGAAGGATACTGGCCTCCTTT
>JAWBTN010000125.1:0-3378 GCA_039000415.1 Candidatus Aenigmatarchaeota archaeon
GTAGTTTGTTATAAAATGTTTGATTTCTGCTCCTCTTACCAAAACTTGCCAAGTTTGACTTTTAACTTCTTGACTATCAGGGTTAAAAATTTTTGTCGTCAAATTTCCACTAGCTTCAAGGTTTCCTTTGTTTTCTATCGCATTTGTTATATTGACAAGCTCAGGTTCACAATAAGATTCATTATCAGTATAAAGCGAGAGAAAAATGTTTTCTTTTAAAGCAAGGGTTGTATTCATGAAAGTTTCTGCACTAAAACAACTTTTAACCAAGATTAGAAAAAATAAAAGAGCGGACAAATACTTTTCTAAACCCATAATTTAAATTAGAATTTCAATAAAATAAACCTATTATGAAAAACTTTTGAGTTTCATAAGTGCGATTTCGGTTGTTCGTTATAGTAAAGCTTAAATATAAGTTCTTATAAAAGAACAATTGTTCTTAAAAAAGAACGATAAAAATGTTGTTTCTAAGGCTTTAGCCGAGGAAAGTATGAAAATGCTATAAAATTCGTAAATTGGGTTGTTGAGAAATTAAGGAAAGAGGGGGTCGAGTTATAATTTCTATTTAGAGCTTAAGTATACCAAATGAGAATTTAGAAATATTTTCTTAAATTTAAAGTTTCAATAAAAATAAAGTATTGAGTGGAAAAATGAGGAAGAAATTGGTTTTAGCTTTAGTAGTTTTAATTTTCTTTCTTGGAATAAAGGAAACAAAAACTGATACCTATCCTATGAACGTTAGCGTAGGAGGCTATTACTATATAATTATAAGCGATAGGCTTGCTGAAGGAATATGGTTTACAAATTCTACTGGAGCAGAGGAAAATATCATGTATCCCTTAATTGCAGGAAGTTTTTTTAACAACGCAACCTTTAACTACAACAGAACAAACAAAAAAACAGAATATTGGGTTTATGTTTCCTCTCTTCAAGCTGAAGTATGTCACGGAGCAAAGTATAACTTGTGCTCAAACTTAACTTGCGTAGGCTATAATAACTTTGAAATTTTGATCGGAAACGTGAGCTGGAGTGCTTCTTGGTATAACGACATAGAAAATCCCTCTCTTTTCAACTCAAAAAGAATGGTTTTGGGCTATGATAACGAGAACAAAACAAAACCAAACTCTGAAGGTTATGTTTACTTGAGGTATTGGCTTGACGTGCCTACAGGTTTTCCTGCTTATAACTACAGCACGATTTATCAAGTTCAACTTGTTCCAGAAGGTGGAACCTGTGTTTAAAAAATTTTTAACTTTAATATTAGCAGTAATTTTTTTAAAGGAAGCCTTAGCTACGAGAGGAATAGGAATAGCTCCTATAGAAAACAGCATATCATTAAGCCCAGGAGAAGAGTTTATTGCTTACTTGCTCTTGTTCAATCCAAGCGATAAGGATGCTAACGTAAGCTTAAAAGTTTATTGCTTAAATTGTTTCCGTGATTTTGAGTTTTTTGGTTTAAAAGGAAAAGTTAACATAACTCAAAATTTTGTTGAATTACCAAGTAAGCTAGAAATAGAAAAAAACACTTCTGTTCATGAAGGAAAGTTTGTTGAAGTAAGGATAAAAGTTCCCTACTTTGTTGAAGAGCAAATAATTTTTGAAAATAAAACTATTCCTTGGTTTGGTTTAGCCTCAAGCTTAGAAGAAGTTAATTTTAATATAATAGCTTCTACAGGCGATATAATGCAAGTTTCGCTTGCAAGTAAGCTTAACGTTAAGGTAAAAAACAAAGGTTTTGCATGGTTTTTAATAATTCCTGTAATTTTCCTGCTAGTTTTATTTTTAATTAAAAGATTAAGAAGAAGGTAATTTTTTCCTAAAAATTCTCTTGTAAATTCCGGTTTTCCACACGATTCCAAAAATTATTATTAAGATAGCTACAATTATTAGGATTAAACTACCCGTAGGCATGCCTTTTATCCTTAAGTTTAAACTTGAGCCTACTGCTGGAGCTGCCCCTAAAGTACCAAAACTTGACCAAACTGCAGTTGCTGTTATGCCGCCTTTTATTTCTTTTTCGTCTAAAAGAAGGGTATAATAAGGAATAGCAAACTCTCCTCTATAGTTTGGGTTTACCATTCTAACTAAAAAGTTTATTTCTTCTGGTGTAGAAATTATAAATTCTTTTTTAACCCAAAGGCTTGGACGAATCTTAAGATAAGAATAAACTGGGGTCTCAGGGGTTGCGTTCGTTGCCACATAAACCTCTTCAGGTTCGATACGTAAGAATTGACTATAATCTGTTCTTATTCTTCCCAAGTAAAAACCAAAAACATAAACTTTTTCCTCACAGTTATAACATTCGATTGTAATTCTTGCTTTTATATCATAATCTCCTGGATTATAGAGAAGTAAACCAATTGAATAAGGGGTTTGTGTGTTTGTTGTTAACTCAACTCTAGGCGGACCCATTCCTATTCCTACATTTCCTAGTGCTCCTGAGACAATTAAAAAAAAAGTAAAAAAATAAGTTAAAGATAATATCCAAATTTTCATATTCTCTATAATTTTAAATAATTCTAAGATATTTAAAAGTTACCAGTTAGTCGCAGTTGCAAATTCCACAGGAGGTAGTATAATCTACTGCTTTAAAAGTATAGTTTGCTTGATAGGGACCACTAGGGGTACTGTTTGGATAAGGATCTAACCAGTACCTAAGGTATACACGACCATTTTTGGGTAAACTTTCGTTAACTATCAAATAAAAGTCTGTTTGGTTAAAACGATAAGCTGGTTGATGAGCTACTTCTTGTGGGGTAGTTGCATTTGCCCATCCAACCCCTTCAGCCGTCCCTGTTCCATTTATTAATATTTCATTATTAGCGCATAAACTACTGTTGACGCATTTTAGATGACTACACACACAATGGCATACTTTAATATCTATGAGATTGCCAGAAGGTGCCTCAACATAATATTCTGTTCCAAAGTTTTCTCCATAATAGTTGCCAGTAGCATTATTCCAATTCCACATATCTTCTATAGGTTCTTGTGTTCCTATAGTTGTTCTATTAGTGAAAAAGATTCCTTTGGTTAAATTTCCAGATAAAACTATACCTATAAGTTGTTTGATACTAGCGTTCATAATCGTTTGATTGGTAACTCCTTCCTGTCCAAAAATTTGTTGAATGCTCGTTAAAAATAGAAGTGCTGTCAAGAAAAGTAAAATTATAATTATTGAGCTTAATCCTTTACTTATTTGGTTAAAGTTTTTGCTAATCATTTCCATAAAATAATTTTTGATTTGCTTTATATATAAGCTTTTTTTGGCAAAGTTAATTTTATTCTAAAACAAAATTTATAAATAGAAAGTTATGGAAGAAAAAGTCAAAATTTTCCTTTTACTCTTCTTTTCTTTAATTTTTCTACTCATTTTCC
>JAWBTN010000126.1:0-3345 GCA_039000415.1 Candidatus Aenigmatarchaeota archaeon
TACAGGTTCAATCGATGGAACAACTGGATTAACATACGGTGAATACACAATTTACTCAGATATGGGTGCAGCTGATGGCTCTTGGGTAAGAGTAAAAATAATGAAAGGAGACAGCACAGTTGACACACTTTATGTTAGCAAAACATCACCTGCTACATCTTCAGCAACAGGCTTAGAAGTAAGGCTTATAGATGCATGGGTTTCTGCCGACAATGTGGTGTTAAGAGCTGATGTAGTAGTAGGACCAAAAGGTAAGACATTGAAAGAATACAAAGAAGGTGATGCATTCCCAACTAATGATTACTGGACATTTGACACAATAAAACTTAGTGATAACAATAAACTACAAGGAATAACACTTGTTTACAACATTAATGAAACAAATCAATATCTCAAAGCAGGAGAGAAAGCAATCGTTCCAAACAACTACTTTGAATTTGGCTTTAAAGAGCTTGCAGTTAAAGAGTATGTAACTCTTACCTTTGAAGCAGGAAAGACAAGCGGTGGAATTTATGATTCAACGAATGTAGAAACAAAGATTGCAGGAGAGCTACCAGCTATAGTAATCACAGCTGACAAACCTGTGTTTGGAGGGGAAGTTTACAAGAAGGCATACATTGCATTCAATGGAAGCCATGTTGCTGAAGCATACTACGATGAGTCATTAGGAAAGATAGTAGGAACGGTACTTAGCGCTTCAACTAATGATACAGAGATAGATGGAACATTTGACAAACATGATTTCACAATCACTTTCGACGATGAAAATGATGTGGCAATAGTAGACACAAGCGACACTGGTACTATAAATTTGGCTTATCAACTAAGCACTGATGGAAAGAAATTCCAGCTTGGTACTAAAGCTGGAGAAGCTGAAGATGCAGATGTTTGTGTAGATAGTGACGGGGATGAAGATTGTGATATAAATCTAGGAACACAAGAATGGAAAGAAACTCTTGACTATGGAACAGAAATATTAGGAATTAAAGTCTACACAGCTGTAGACAAAGTAGTTATGAAGCTCCCAGCTGACCAACAGAAAGCCATTGTGTATGTTGGTAAGCTTGGAGCAGCAGTAGAAGGACAAACTTACCTTAAGTACACACCAGTCACAGCACCAGTAGCAAAGCTCGACACAGAGCTCTCTGCTGCAGACAAAACAAAGAACCTTGTTGTTGTAGGTGGGCCATGTGTAAACCAGGAAGCTGCTGCAGCTTTGGGTCTACCTTACCCAGCTTGTGGAGCAGCTTCAACAATCCCAGAGAATGCTGCCATGATTAAAATAGTTGAAGACTATCCTGCCACAGGTAAAGTTACTCTAGTTGTGGCAGGATGGGAAGCAGCAAACACGAGAACAGCTTGTGCTGTAATTCAACAATACGCTACTTTACTAAAAGACCAGAACGTCAAAGCTATAAAGGTCACTGCAGCCACAACAGCTGGTATCTCACCAATGTAAGGTTGAGACCAGCTTGAAAAGCTTTGACGGCTTTTTATCTTTTTTATTTTTGAAAAACAATCTAATTCTTTATGAGATTTAAGCTTGATAAAAAATTTTTGTTAATAGGCTTGGCTCTAATTTTTTTAACAGCCATTGCTATTTCTCAAATCAAACCCCCAATTTACACTTTAGATTATCATGGCGTTAAGCTCAAGTTTAGAGCAGATTTAAGAAGTGTAGATGGCATAAAAGTTTTTCCAAGTGAAAAAGCTGTGAGAGAAGAGATAATGAGCCCTTTTGTAGAAAACATAACCATAGTTTACAAACCAGGAAATGAAACGATAAACGCCCATTACGCTGTTGAAGTTTTTGAAATAGTTAATAAGCTTGCTGTGGCTTACAGACTTAAGTTTGGCTATATACCTAAAGTCAAAGTTTTGAATGTCACAAGCTATGAAAATTTGGAAGGTACGGCTGAAAACCCAATAATAGCTTTAATTCATCCAATCTACTCAAACGAAACTTCAATAAGGTTGGAAAAGCACGTGATTTACATTCAAGCAGAAAATGCTGAAACTTTGGAAAAGCAGTTGAAGAATTTCGATTCAGTTGCGATAAAATTCATAATGATTGCCTTGAACATAAAAGTTTAGCATAATTTATACTCAGAGCAAAGAATGTTACTCAGTTTTTCAATATCTACAAAACCTTCATATGTTTTGCCATTTATCACTAAGCTGGGAACTCTTCCTATACCATAAAGCTTTTTCAGAATGTTTAAAATGTTCAACTCAATATCATAATCTAGCGCAAAAACCATGAGGTTTTGAGGATATTTTTGTTTCATGTATGTTAAAATTGCTCCTTGAGGTAAACAAGAATTGCAATTCTTGTTTGAATAAAAGTAGAGAATTGAAACCAAATCACTTCTATTGCAACTCTTCTTTATTTCTTCCATATAAAGCCAATATCTAATAAGAGTTAAAGTGTAATCTTTTTTCAAGTTGTAAAAGCTAGCATCTTTAATCTTTTCAGTTGTCTCGTAAAGAGAAACCCTCTCGCCAAGTTTAGCCGCATCTTCTACCACTTTCTCCAAAGCTTGCCCTAAAAGCTCGCAGGAAACATTTTTATCTAAAGTTAAAATAGTGAGCTCGAAAAGAAGGTCTTCTTGCTTGAGCTTAAGGTTTACCAACTCTTCTTTCAACTCTTCTATTTTTCCCTTGCTTAAAAGAATTCCAGCATAAATTCCCATGAAAAGTATGAAAAGAGTGATTACCGCAGAAAAAATGTAGAATTCCCATGCAATTTTTCTTTTCACCATTTTTTCTTCACTCCAGCCAATTCGTATATTATGGAAAGGATCCAAAAAATAGATATGAGAAATGGGTATATAAGAATATAGCTTAAGTAAAAACTCAATTTTTTCTTCAAATCGACTTTTTCTCCAGAAAAAACAATGCTAAGCCACAAAGTAAAAAGAGTCAACAGCAAGAATAAGAAGAAGAAATAAGTGTAGAAGTCTATCAAGAAAATATCAACTCTCATTTCTGGCAGAATCACAGCAAATTTTATATGATACCAGCTTATGAAATACTGAGCAAAATTCCAGAGAAGAGTGAAAATTTGAGAGAAGAATAAAAAGCTTAAGATGAACATCCAAACAAAATTCATGGGCAAAAGGAAAAAACCGAGATTTCCGTATTTTGGGTTGAAGACCATCTTTGAATACTTCACAACATTCTGTATGTACCCCCTGTACCATCTAATTCTTTGTTTATAAAGGCCTTTGAAGTTTGAAGGAGCTTCAGTGTAAACATAAGCGTTAATGCTATTTTCAATCCTGTATCCCTTATCTATAATCCTGAAAGCTATTTCAGTATCTTCAGCTATATTTCCCACTTCAA
>JAWBTN010000127.1:0-3333 GCA_039000415.1 Candidatus Aenigmatarchaeota archaeon
ATTTCAAAGCTTGAAAAGTTGGTTTTTTGCTGATGTTGAAATAAAGCTATTTTGATAGCAAACTGAAATTTTGGAATTAATAAGCTATCAAAATTATGCTAAATGATAGTGATAGCATGACGATAACATTCAGGGAAAAGGAAGAAGATTTGAAAAATTTTGAAATTATAGAAAAAGCTTTAAAAATTAAAACAAGAACAAAAGCGATAAGGTTTGCTTTGAAAGTTACTGCGAATTTACTAAAAGATGTCAAGCTGGAAAAATAATCTTATTGTAACAATGTTGATCTGTCCAGACAACCTCACTAACCTTTAAATTTATAATAAAGCATACTAAATAATAAAAAGAGTTATGAGAAAAAGAAAATACGCTTATAAAACTGTTACAATAGTGTTAGGACCAAAATTTTATTTTATTTTTGGCCTTGTTACAGCCTTTGGTATTCTATTAATATGGGCCTTATTGTTTTCTAAACCCGTCTCAGCAATAGAAATAATCAAAGAAAGCACAAACAAATTTGAATCTTTAAAAGAATTTCAAGCAATCTATGACCTTTACTTAGGTGGGAAGAGAGTTGGAAAAGACAATTTAATTCACAGGTTTCCTTTCACCAAATCAGAAATATATATTTTATATGAAAACGAAAGTCGAGAGAAAATTTCTGTTGTTTATGAATTATTTAATGAAAGTGATAATACAATCTTAGTAATTGAATGTGAAAAAAACGAAGAGAATTGCATAGGTTATCCTTACTTTATAACATCTCCGATAGACATAAACTATTCCAGATTAAATTTTCGGAGTGTTAAAGAGGTCGTAGATTACTTAAATCGTCTGCTTGAAGCAATGGGTGAAAAAATTAAGCTTGAATTAAAAAAAACAGTAAAAATTGTTGATAGAGATTGTTACCTGATTGAATTTAATTTACCTGATAACTCAACTATTGACATTTGTTATGATAAGGAAGTAGGCATTCCATTGTTATTTAAAGCCAGAGTTAACGGTGAGGAAATATTTTCTATGGAAGCTATTTTCTTTTCTAAAATAGTACCATTTGATATTTCACCGCCCTCTAATTTTACATTTTACCCTGAAAAACCACCTTCATTTATCCATATAAGTGAAGGTAGATTTTACAACCCTCCTCAAGTAGAAAAAATTGCTTGCACCGAAAATAAAATACTTCTTAAAATTAAGGGGAGTCCAGAAAAAACTTATTATCTTTCATATTTGGAACAGAAAAACATTTCCGATGAATTCGGACCTAATATTATCTTACATGGTCTTCCAAACACAATAGTAGAGCAAAATGTTGAAAAAATCATCGAAATTAATTTTCCGATAGAGGATTGGAGGATAATGGACGAAATAGTAATACCTAACCCATATCCAAAATTTGAAAAAATTCACTTGCCCCACAAATTCATGCGGGGCCACCAAATAATGCTGTATTTTTGCGAATCTCCCTATTTTGATGAGTGTATAGAAGATTGGGGAAATGAACTATTCGGCATACCACTTGATAAAACATTATATACACCGAAATATAATGGGGACATTGAGTTTTTCACTTGTTAGTAAGAATTTTAAATCAATTCTTAAACTTTGGAAGTTCTCATACTTTAATATTAAGCTGTAATTTCTTATTAACCACTAAAGAATAAATTTTCCGCTTTCCTTTCCTTGATAAACTGAACAAGAACTTTCTTGAAATTCTTATCTTTTTCAGCATAATAAACCAAGAAATCCCTTAGCAATTCTTCAAACCTTTTCCTCTGCTCATCCAACTCAAGAACTATCTTCAAATCCAAAGGAGAACCACATTTTTTACAGAAATGGGATAAAGAAGAATTCGGTTCATTGCATTTTTGGCATATTCTCACAAGAGGCTTAACTTCTTCCCTTTCTTTCTCTACTTTTATTCCCTTTGCTTTCAACAAAGATTCATCAACATCTTCTCCTGATAAATGAACATAAACAGAAGCCATTCCTGAATCTTTAGCCCATCCAAAATAAACTTTCAATTGCTGTTCAGTTAGTATTTTAGCCAAATGAGTAGCCCTTGCATGCCTGAAAGCATGGGGATTGCATGCTTTTGCTATTCCTGCTTTCTTGGCCAAATTTTTTAACATGTGATTAGCATCATCGGGAAGCAATCTCTTTTGATTCTTTGGGTTTACCCAAACAAAGCTTTCAGGATTTGATTTGAAAGGATGAGAATCCAACCAACTTATCAAATCCTTGCTGTAATCTAAAACCCTTACTCTTCTCCATCCTGTTTTTCCCGAAACCAAAATGTAGCAACCATACTGATCAAAGCTTATATCCTTAATTCTCATGTTCAAAAATTCTCCAATCCTGCAACCTGTTTCATACAAGCACAAAACAAAGGCTCTTTCCATCGAATTTTCTGCTTGATTTGCAATCAATTCAACTTCTTTCTGAGTTAAAATTTGCTCAGGAACTTTCTCGTTGTTTTTCTTGATTGTTGTTTTAATCCATTCTACTTCTTCAGGATATTTCCCATCAAGCTTTCCAAACTTAAGCCACCTCATGTAAAATTTCAGAATTTTCTTGAAATCCGATTTTGAAGCTTCTGAATAATCAGAGTTATTTATCTTCACAACAAGGTTTTCAATATCTTCCTTGCTTGCTTCAGAGAAATCTTTTCCCAAAAGTTTCCTAAGTGATTTCAAAAAACAAACATACTTTTCTATCCTGCCTTTTGAATAGTTGTTTGCTTCAAGCTTTGTGATGAATTCTAAAACTTTTTCATAAGTTTTCAAATCCAACTTCTTTATTGCTTCCAAGTTTGATTTTATCTTTCTTTCACGATTATACAAATCTTCCATGTTTTTTAGCCTTGTTTCGATTGCTTATAAAAGCCAAATGGGAATTGAAGAAATAAGCACGCCCAGGGTGGGATTTGAACCCACACGGTCTTACGACCACCAGCTCTCCAGGCTGGCGCCATACCAATTAGGCGACCTGGGCATTCAACTTAAAATAAATTTTAACTTATATTAATTTCCTTCCTTCTTTCAACAAACAAAATTTTTTTGTGTGTTTTGGAAAAAGCTTTCGGGTTTTGTGTGTGTATCGGAATTAACTTTTTCGGGTTAACTTCTTTCACGATTTCAAACAACTCTTCTCTTGAAGCATGTCCTGAAGCATGAGCTTGTTTGAAATCAAGCTTGAAATGCTCAACCCAATTCATCATCCTTTCAAAATCTATTTCTTGCTCTTCATCATGAGGTTCGCTTGTAGAATAAATATAAGTGCTTCCAAAACTTGGCTTCAAGTCTATTAGCTCTTTTAAATCAAAATAATCCA
>JAWBTN010000128.1:0-3322 GCA_039000415.1 Candidatus Aenigmatarchaeota archaeon
TAATAAATAAAAATAGAGGATTCGCTGACAGGCACGTTTAGAATTCCATATTTTTTAGCTATTCTACAAATTTTCTCGTAAATATTGTTCCATTCCCTTTCTGAAATTTTCATAGAAATAATATGAATTGAAAGATTTTAAGCTTTAGTTCTTTTAAAAATTATTGTATGAATTGCTCCTCAAGTTCTTTAAGGTATTGAATAGATTTTTTTCCAGTTCTACAAATAGTAAATTTAAATATTAAAATCTTTTTTTGAAATTATGCAAGTCTTAAATTTTTTTGACCCTTGGAAGAGTGAATTATGTACATGTCCGAAAAAGTATTCTTTTAGCCCATACTCAGGCTGCTCTCATTCTTGTGTTTATTGCTATGCTTCAAGTTACATAAAAAATTTTTTCCAGTACAGACCGAAAAAAGATGTGATAAAAAAGTTGATAAACGATTTAAAGAAAGTAGATAAAGATTTTCTGTTTCAATCTTAAACTCTAGTGATCCTTACGTTCCTGAAGAAGAAAAACTTAAGCTTACGAGAGATTGTTTAAAGTATTTTGCTCTTAACAAGTGTAAGGTTTTGATGATAACAAAATCTCATATGGTTACAAGAGATGTAGATATTCTTTCAAAAATCAAAGCTTGCGTAAGCATAACGATAACAACTTTAAACGAAGAAATAGCCAAAAAGTTAGAACCTAAAGCTCCTCTGCCTAGTAAAAGGATTAAAGCATTGGAAATTTTAAACGAAAAAGGAATTCCAACAGTAGTAAGACTTAATCCCATAATTCCTTTCTTGAACGAGAAAGAGATTGAAGATATAATTGAAATCTCTGCATCTATAGGAGTAAAGCATTTAGTTTCAAGCACTTACAAAGTAAGGCTAGATAACTGGAAAAGATTCTCCCTTGCTTTCCCGGAAATTTCTGAGAAATTGAAGGATTTTTATTTTAAGTACGGAGAAAGAATTTCAAACTCTTTTTATTTACCAAAAGAAATTAGGTTTAGGTTAATGAAAAAAGTTAGAGAAGCTTGCGAGAAAAACAAAATAAGTTTTTCATGTTGTAGAGAAGGCTTTTTTGAACTTAATACCTCAGAAAGCTGTGATGGAACGCATTTAATCAAATAAAATCTGTTATAACTCTTTGATTTCTTCTAAAACTCGAGCCTCAATTTTAACTTTCTTCTTATTTCTTCTGCCAAATCTTTTCTAACCATGCACACTTAACATTGATCGGAATGGGAATTCAAAGAAAGAAATTTGTTACTTAATTTACAAAATCAAGAGCTTGTTGGGAAATTTTAGTTAAGGCAGTAATTCTTCTAAAATATTCTTTACCTCTCTAAGATTCCTGGCTTTATAATCTGCATCTTTAAAATTCCCTAACGCTATTATTTTTACATTAGAATTTTTTGAACAAAGAACATCATAAATGCTATCACCAATATATATTGCCTCATAAGGCATAATATTCAATTTTTTTAAAACAAGATTAAGAATTTCTGGATCAGGTCTTGATTTTTTAACTTCTTCTCTTGTAACGACTGCATCAAAATATTTCTCCCACCCAAATAGCTTTAGGGTTTTGTATACAACATCTTTGTAGGTACCTGTAACTAAGCCAATTTTTGTTTTATTTTTCAAAAATTTCAATAACTCTTCTGCATAAGGCATTTTCTTAGTTCGAAAGGCCTCATTCAAAAGAATTTGTTTTCTTTCATCGATCATTTCATTAATTTCTTGTTCAGAAAAGTATGGAGCCAACTCTCTAAAAATGAGATAGTCAAACTTCCCGAATTTAATTTTTACATCTTCGTATTTTACGTTTATACCTCTTTTCTTTAGGGGAAGCAAAAAGGACTTCAAATGTATTCTAGAACTATCAACTAGAGTTTGATCAAAATCGCATATCACACCTTTAATCATAACTGAAATTTTATAGATAATTAAGATTTAAATCTATCGATGAGAATTAAAAATCTTTTAAGGTTATAACAACCAGAGAACAACTTACAGTGTATGTTTTACTTGAGGCCAAAGGGTATTCTTGCTCTTTGTCATGTCTGTGGAATCAGCAACTTCTACTGATTTTACTTCAAAGCTTGTTGCATCTTGATAACTACATGCAAACTATTGATTCAAGAGTGGAGCAGGAAATTCTATCCATGTCTCCCTTTTATAAATTTTTTTGAGATTCTTCGAATTATAGGGTATACTAATCTCTAAACCAAAAATTGTTCCTCAAATTCTTTTAAATATTGAACTGATTTTTTAACATCAGAAAAAAGTTTTTCAACATGTAAAACATGCTCTTTTTCTATTTTTTCACTTTTTTTCTCCTTCGCAACCTCATATGCAGGGGCAATAAGTTGAATAGCATACCTTAAACTTGTTTTGCTTCCTATTTCTGTTAGATATTCTAAAGCTTCTTCACTTAATTTTATTTTTTCAGATTTTGCCCTAATTTCGATTATTTTCTTAATCTCTTCTTTTTTATAAGGTTTAGTGTTGATTATCAATAGCCTATCAAGCAAATCTAATGGCATACCATGAGCAGCTTTAATATCTGTACCTCTTATGGTTGAAAATCCTCTATTAGTTGCAAATATTATTATTGGAGCAAGTTCTTGCTCTAATGCACGATTAAGAAAAGCAAAAGTTTCTATATCGAGCATGCTACACTCATCTATAAAAACAACTCCGGGCAATAATTCACATCTTCCTTCCTGAACTAGGGATTTGATGTATTCGTCAACTTCTTTTCTTACTTCTGGCTCGATTTCCTTAGATTCTCTTCCACCAAAGAACAAACTAAAAATATCCCCACTTGACCGGGAACTTGCCACATCTAAAGCATGTAAAGTTACGGGATAAACAAACTCTTTCTCTTTCAAAACTTTTCCTGTTGGTACAGGCACAGCTTTTTCTGTAGTTAAATCTACTTTCTTTTCCTTTGCTGCTTCTTCACTTATTCCTAATTTGACCAGTCTTCCTCCTTCAACATCAATCTGGATAACATCTCCAGTTTCCACGCCTTGCTGAATTAATTGGATTGCAAAACTTTGATCCATAGTTAATTTTTTACTTTCATCTTTTGTCGCGATTTTAATCGTTGCTCCTATTGGAATTTGTTGGTATGGATTGTAAGGATGCTGAGCTTTTTCTATACTTATCTCTTTCACTTCACCTTCGTAAATTTTTCTTATCTCGTGAATTCTTGCTCCTATAGCTTTTCTTAAAGTTTGGGTTAAAAACTCTGTTTTTTTCATTTCTGTAGAGAAAATTTCGCTTGCAGCCAAAGGAACAAAAGGAACGTCATGCCCTAATTC
>JAWBTN010000129.1:0-3253 GCA_039000415.1 Candidatus Aenigmatarchaeota archaeon
TAAAACTTTCCATCAAATTTTCAAATTCTTTAAAGGGAGTAGAGGGCGATAAAGACGAATGATGTTTAAGAATCAAAAATGCTATCAAAGAATCATAATTGGTTTTCTCTCTTTTTTCTATACTTTCCATGTACTTTATTACTGAATAATTGGAATGTGGAATGGTTTTCGAATCCCATCGCCATTGTTTGTTTAATTTCCCGGCATCATGATACTCTACCACCTTTTCTATAATTTCTAGAATCTTCTCATCTTTAATTCGGTAAAATTCACAAAATTTTTTGAATATTCTTTTCGTTTCATCTATATGGCAATACAAACATTTGTTGGGATGACTTTCTTTTTCGAATGGTGATTGCCATTCTATTTTTTCCATCACCATTCACCTACTTTGTAGAATTTGTTTAAAGGATAAAGTGCTATGTACTTTTGGTTTAATTTACAAGCCACATATTCTTTAACAAACTCTTCTTTTACTTTTACATTCCCTTTAATTATAAAAGTAAAATTTGGGTTTGAAGAAAATTTATGCATCACAGGAAGTATTTCGAAAGTAGTAGATGATAGAATTTCATGAACGAAATCAGTAGGTAAATAGTTGGAAATTATCTGAGAAGTTTCAACATCCATTTTTCCTATTATTTTCCAATCTTTGGGAAAAAAATCGTTTTGGCCACCAAAAGGGAGAAACTCACTGCCCTTTTCCATCATTCTTAGGTATTCTTCTATCTTTTTTTCTTCCCCTGCCATAACAAGAATATAAGAAGGGTTACATGCAATACGGATGAGCTCCACACCTTTTACCATTTTCCCTTTAATCTTTTTTTTATGAAGAATATAGGTGGCAAATTCCCCTGATTCGGAATAATCACTCGAAAGTATAGATCCAAAATAACAATCTTCAAATTCTCGAGATGCTTTCTTTCGAGAATAACCTAGTAAACTACCGAAAATGCCGGCAACAGAAGTTGGTAAAGGGATGGGATAAGTTAATCTAGAAGTTTTTGTATAATGTACTTTAAAAAACGCTTCGAAGAATGAAATTTCTATTGCCACTGCTTTCATTCTTTTCCTCTTGACTTAAATAAAATCAACTATTTTTTGAATAGCTTCTGAAATTGGAATTTTCAATATAGGTTGGGGAATCTTACTTTCTTCGATGTCATTTAAGAAATCTAGGAAGAAAAATTCGGCACCGCTTTCCCTAACTTCTTTCCTTTCTACTAATTCTTTCAATTTTTCAACATCGACTTCATTCTTTTCGAAATCGTACTGTAAGTATTGAAATATGGGAAGTGGACCTTTTTCTGATAAAACAATAAGAGCACATATGTATTGAGGAATGCATAAAGAATTTGTTCTTCGAGGCAGTACATAACTTGGTGTGAGGAAAGTTTCTACGAACGCTTTAATCCTTCTCTTCCTTTCATCTTCCGGAAGAACGTAAAATTCAACCTCACCTATTTTCCGTTTTTCTAACTTTCTTTTACTTTCCTCTAATAATTCTTTTTCCTCAAATCTTCCAACATTCTCGTAGATAATACAATTAAGTCTACCTATAAACTCGGCTACTTCAACTTCAAATGGAATCGGTGAAGGCTCTTGTTCATATTTCTCCCAAGGTCTAGGAAATCTTGCTGCAAATTCTGTTTTTATTGGAGTATCTTTTAAAGCTTTAAAGTAAGAAATAGCAATAGGTGCTTGTCTTTTTCTTGCCATTTCTCCTTTACCACTCGTAACCATAAATCCAAATAAATCATCATCTACATATTCTTCAGGTTTTCCTATATCTTGTAATTTCAACGTTTCCTCAGCTTCTGGGTTGTGATAAAGAGGATCAATCGGTAATCCTTTTTCTTTTAACGCTTGTCTTATCGCAAATTTAATAGCTCGTGCTGAAACAAATGGTAGGACTTCTCCTGCAGATGAATACATTTTCTTTAAAGTGATTCTTGATCCTATCGATTCATCAGCGTTGACATTTCCTTCAACCTTCCCCAATATTGATATTTGAACAACTTTACTCATTCTTTTTCTCCTCTTTCACCAAAGCGTTTATTAGTCCAGCCAAAATTGCAGACTTCATATAATAAAATTTATCTCCATGCCACTTAATTTTAACTAACTCCGGTTTAATAGAAACATTTACTCCTATATTTTTGTTTGTTTTATACTCACACAACATACTTGATAATTTTTCTAGAAATCTTCCCGGGGTTTCTTCACCACGAATGTGAATGATTAATTTTCTTAAAAGATCTTCGTCTTTTTGTTTTATTCTTTCCCCAACATCATGAGCCCATCTCCAAATATCCTCAAACATAAAAAAAGTTTAGTTAATTTGGTATTTAAATTTTTAAATATTTGAAACTCGATTTTCGCGCGTATTTTTTATCACGTTAATAAAGCCGAACCCCATACTGTTTCTTTCACCAAACCCGCAATCGATTCCAAATTCTAGTATCTTTTTCTGTTCTTTAGTTAAATGACTGAAGATAAATTCCCACATACTTCCAATAACCTTTTGTTCTTTTCCGCTAATGATTATATGATTGCAAGTAGATTTTTTAAACTTAAATTTTTCAAACAATGGGAATTCTTCAATTTTAGTTTTGTTAAATTCATTGTATTTTTTGAAAAGATTTCCTTCAAGTTGATTGAGAAAAGCTTCAAAAGAGTAAATCGGACGCCAATAAACATATCTTTTCTTTTTTTCCTCAATCCCATATTTTTCGTAGTTTTTTTCAGGAATTCTTATTACGATAGGTGTGGCCGAAATTATTTTACAACTCTTCTTTAACTTGAACTTAAGCAAAGAAACTTCTTCAACTTTAAACAACATTTCACCAATATTCACAATTTTTTTCTCGCTTTTCAATTCTTCCAACTTATCTTTCAAAAATTTTATGAACAAATGGTCTGGAGAAGATATGAGCAAATTTCTTTTATCGCCAGTTTTTATATCACCTATGGGGAAAATGTTTGAAAAACAGAAAAACTTATAACCGTGTTTATCATGCAAAATACCATATTCAGTTCCTTTAAGCAAAGTGTAAATAAATCCTTGTAATTTGTGGAAATATTTTAAATCATACTCACTGTTTTTTTCTGCTTCTAACTTTAAGAGTATTCTCATATTTCTTAATTATAATGACAAAAATCTAATGTTTGATACAAAACAATCAAATAAGACTTAGCTTTTTCAATCCATCAACGATCTCTTCCACAACTTTTTCAGGAGGCTTGTTCATCC
>JAWBTN010000013.1:0-13783 GCA_039000415.1 Candidatus Aenigmatarchaeota archaeon
ATTTTTCCAAGATAAGTTCAAGCTCTTTCTTTTTCATTTTTTTGCTATGTAGATGTTGTGTTTATTCCTTAAAATCCTTACTTTCAAAATTTTACCTACATTTTCTTCACAATCAACTACGGTTAAGCTCCTTTCCCTAGCAACACCTATCCTCTCATTTTTCATCCATCCAGGGGCTCTTATTTCAACCAGAACTTTCTCGCCGATTTTGAAAGTTGAAGGTAAATTTTTACTCTTCTCTATTCCGAAATCGTTTGGACCGATCCTTAACTTCACTTGAAATTCTTTTTCCCATTTTTCCAGCTGATCAAAAAATTTATACCAAGAAATCGGTTTCACACCTTTAGGCTTTCTACCGAACTTGTGGATCTCATATTTTTGTATACCTAGAATCGGAAATCTTTTGTTCTTAACCTCTTCCTTAGCGAATTTTATTATCTTCGGAATTTCTCCGTCGTTCAAGCCAGGAATCCAAACAGGAGTTATACATAACTCTATTTTCGTTCCAGCTATGTATTTTATAATTTCGATCATCCTTTCAGTATCGTATCCTTCACAACCTGTAAGCTTTTTATTCAGTTGTTCGTCTAAAGCGTGCAAAGACAAATTAATCCTATCAATATTTATGTCTTCAAGCTCTGTTATGATTTTTTCATCTAGAAGGGTTCCATTAGTTTCTATTGCTATACTTTTCACACCTTCCATTCCAGAAATATCAGAGAGTAAATCCAAGATTTTTGGATAAGTAAAAACTTCTCCTACCGAATCTATGAAAGCATGAATACTACCTTTAAATTTTATTATTTCTTTCAACCAATCTATCAGATAATCTTTTTCCACAAAATATTCTGTCACATGATATTTAGAAAATTTTCCAGCATCAGTACTACAAAAAATGCAGTTTAAGTTACAAGTAGAAGTTGGTCTTATTTGTAGTAAGTTTGTTCCCCTGTCTATTATTCCTATCTGGACCAAACCGATCATCGGGATTTCCACATCTCTTGGTATCCTAACTAAATTTTTCATAAATAGGATTTAGCTTGAAGTTTAAAAAACAAAAAAATTTAATTCCTAAACCATATTTCAATATTGCAGGGGTCGCGTAGCTGGTCAATCGCGCGAGGCTTAGGTTTTTAGAAGATACCTCGTGGCTTAGTGCCTACGTGGGTTCGAATCCCACCCCCTGCAAGATAATCCAAACACATTTTTAAGACATTACATCTCATCAACAACAAACTTTAATTATTACGTTTATTAGTATTAGTATGGTGAAGAAGAAAGGTTTGCCTCAATGGAGTGAGCTTGTTGTTGTTAGCGTCGAAAAGCTCACACCTTATGCTGCCTGGTGTAAACTAGTTGAATATCCTGAAGTTGAAGGCATGATACATGTAACAGAAGTTGCTGGAAAATGGGTGCATGATATTCGTGATTTTGTTAAAGTTGGTAAGCAATACGTGGCTAAAGTCATTAAAATAGATTATCAAAAGAACTTCGTTAACTTGAGTTTGAAGAGAGTGAGTGAAAATGATGAAAAAGAGAAGATGAACGAATTCAGGAAAGAACAGAGGGCGGAGAAACTTTTGGAAATGGCTGCAAATTTGTTGGATAAAACTTTAGATCAAGCTTACGAAGAAGTTGGTTTTTCTCTACAAGAAAAGTTTGGCAACCTCTCTAGCGCTTTTGAAGTTGCTAAAAAATCGAAAGAAGAATTGATTAAGAACGGGATAGAAGAGAAATGGGCTGAAGCCATAGCCAAAATAGCTGAAGAGAATTTGAGGGAAAAAGAGTTTGAGATAAAAGCTGAACTTGAGTTGAGAAGTTTCGCTAAAGATGGGGTGAAAAAAGTGAAGGAAGTTTTAGAAGAACTGGTAAAAAAAACGGGCGCACATATAACCTACATATCAGCTGGAAAATATAGGGTTGAGATCAAAGGTAAAGATCCGAAAAATCTGGAGAAAAAGTTAACACAAAATCTTCAAGATGCTTGTGAAAAAATAAAAGAATTCGAAGGTGAAGGCAGCTTCAAGTTGATCAAAAGTTGAATATAGTTCTTACCAAAACATAAAAAACTTTGAAAGCGTATATGAAAGAAAAAATGTGGAAGATCTCATGATTCACACCAAAACAAATTAAAATTAAAACTACACCAGCGATCAAATCCAAAATACCCAACCAATCGAAAACGTGAAATGGTAGTGAAGAAATTATGGAGATTATACTTTTAAAAAGGATAATGTAAGCGAAGTATATAGCGAAATTTCCGAGTAAAGGTAAGTTCAAGCCAAAATAGAGTAAAGTTGCAACGCAAGCATCTATCACACCTAAAGCCAAGAATATGAAATTCATAATTCTCTTTTTTCTTATAATAATAAATATGAAGATGCGTAAATGTGTTGCTTGTAAACTTTACACTTTCAAGGAAATTTGTCCAAATTGTGGACAAAAAACGATTTTCCCCAGACCACCTAAATATTCACCTCAAGATAAATTCGGTGAATATAGGAGGAAAGCTATAACATTTATTAATCATCAAGTTAAGTAATATTGTGGGTAAAATGGTCACTAAGATAATCGAGTTCGAAAGACCAAAGTTGAAAAATCCTGTATTCGTGGAAGGCTTACCAGGTATAGGGAACGTGGGAAGAATAGCAGCAGGCTACTTAGTTGAAGAACTCAAAGCTAAGAAGTTCGCAGAATTATTTTCTTCCCATTTCATGCCTTTCGTTCTGGTTCAAGACAATTCTGCCGTACATGTGCTCAAGAATGAATTCTATTACTGGAAAGCTAAGGAGAAAAATCAAAGGGATTTGATATTGTTGATAGGGGATAGTCAGAGCATAGATCCTGAAGGACATTATGAGATAGTTGAAACGATATTGGATTACATAAAAAAGTTTGATGTTAAAGATATATTCGCTTTGGCCGGTTTGAGTGTTGGTGAAGAAAAAGAAAAACCTAAGGTCATAGGAACTGTTAGCGATGTTGGTTTGATAAAGAGATACGAGAAATATGGAATAGAGTTCCGTTCGGTTGGTAGAGTAGGTACCATAGTAGGTGCTTCAGGCCTTTTCGTAGGTCTTGGTAAGTTGAAAGGTATGAATGGTGTATGTTTGCTAGCAGAGACTACAGGTTTTCCCATAATTCCTGATCCAAAGGGAGCAGAGGCCATTTTGAATATTTTGACCAAGATTTTGAACTTGAAGATAGATACATCAAGACTTAAGGAGAAGGTTAGGGAGATGGAAGAATTGATGAAGAAAGTAGAAGAAGTACAAAGGAGGGCTTTGGGCCAACTCATCGCACCTCCTGAGAGACAAGGGAAGAAAGAAGAATTAACGTACATAGGTTGATGGAATGCCTGTTAAATTGTTAATACCAAAACAACAGTACCTAGCTTCTGGAATCCAAATGGGTATGAAACTCAAGACTAAAGACATGAAGGAATTCATATATAAAGTGAGGCCTGATGGTCTTGCAGTTCTTAATTTGAGAAAGATAGATGAAAGGATAAGGATAGCGGCTAAATTCTTGGCAAGGTGTAAGAGTATAGCGGTTGCAAGCAAGAAAAGTCCGATACAAAAAGGAATAGAGAAGTTCGCGAACGTGATAAAAGCTACAGCCTTCACGGGCAGATTCTTACCAGGAACTTTAACTAATCCTTCGTTCAAGAAATACATGGAGGCTGACGTTGTTTTATTGATAGATCCTATGGTAGATTCTCAAGCTCTTGAAGAAGCTGTAAAAGCTAGGATTCCTGTCGTTGCCATATGCAACAGCTTCAACGAAACGAGGGATGTAGATTTGATAATTCCAGCTAACAACAAAGGTAAGAAAGCTTTGGCCACTTTGCTTTGGTTGCTTGCACGTGAAATATTGAAAGAAAGAGGGGAGATAAAATCAGACAAAGAATACCAGTTAAAAGTAGAGGATTTTGAGAAAGAGTAAATTTATAAATACATTTTCTCATCAGATTATTAGGCGAGCCGGTCGGGTAGCTTCGGTCTTGCATCAAAGCAAGACTGAGGAAGTTCCGTCCACCAGAGGATGGCTAAGCCTGCTCGAGAGGGCAGCACCGATATCAGAAACGAAACTCCACGATTTCGCTAACGATGAAGTTGAACGGAGTTGAAGTTGTGGAGATGAAACGGATCGGTGCTCCGATGAGGTGCAAGTTTGACACGCTTAGACAAATGCTACCCAGAACAGAAGACGGGCTATGACCGGCACGCCTTTATATTTTTTAAAAGGTGAATATGATTTATGGCGAGGAGAGATAGAATCTACATGCCTTTGGGAACGGGAGGTTTGTTGAGGTACCATGAAGAAGAAGAAATGTTATCGATAAAACCAGAGCAAATGGTTTTGATAATATTAGCGATAATAGGGTTGGAAATTTTATTGAAATTCATGGGTTAAATTTTTCTGGAAAGAAAAATTATTCTCTATTATGAAGATTTACCTAGGACCTGCTGGTATTCCTACCGTTGCTGAAGACAAAACTACTGAAGGTGGTATAAGAAAAGTTGCGGAACTAGGTTTAAACGCTATGGAAGTAGAGTTTGTTAGGAATGTATACTTAAACCAAAAAAAAGCCGAAGAGATAGGGAATATTGCGGATAAGCTTAAAATAAGCTTAACAGTTCATGCACCATATTTCATAAATTTACTTTCTGATAAAAAATCGACTTTCGAAGCTAGTAAGAAGAGGATATTGGAATCTCTTGATAGGGCGGAAAGAATGGGAGCGAAGGCTGTTGTAGTGCATGCAGCTTATTACGGAAGCTTATCTAAAGAGAGTGCTTTCAAGAAAATGGTTGGGATAACTGAAGAGATCTTGGAAGAAGCGAAAAAAATTGGTATAAATAAAACATTACTAGCTTACGAAACAATGGCGAAAGAAAGCCAGTTTGGTGATCTTGATGAATTGTTGAATTTGGTCAAGCAGGTTAAATCAAAACAATTAACCCTAAACGTCGATTTTGCGCATTTGTTCGTGAGAAATGGTGGAAAAATAGAATACGGGGAAATTTTGGAAAAAATGAAAAATTTCGATACCATTTTTTCCCATTTTTCAAACGTGAAGTACAACATCAACACAAAAAAATTTGTCGATGTACATGTTCCACTCGATTCTCATCCAAGTTTCAAGCCTTTGGCTGAAGAAATATTGGAGAGAAAATTGAATATTACGATAATCTCAGAATCTCCTGTTTTGGAACAAGATAGCTTGAAAATGCTTCAGATTTTCAAGAAACTAGACCCAAAATTTAAACTTTGATCTTCTCCTTTTTTTCTTTGAAAATAATTTTGTGAATAATAAACCGAAAAGGAAACCACCTATATGAGCCCAGAAGCCTATGTTGCTTCCGGTGATTCCAAGTAAAGTTATAGTACCGAAGAAGAATTGGATCAAAAACCAAAAACCGATAACTATGTAAGCCGGAATTCTAATGAAAAAGTATTGAACATTAGTTAAAATCTTTTCTTTCGGGAACAATATCAAATAAGCGCCGAGAACACCGGAAATAGCTCCAGATGCACCCACACTCGGTATCCTTGAAGTCGGGTCTGTGAAAAATTGGAAAAATGCCGCCACAACACCCGAAAGGAGGTAGAAGACTAAGAACTTAAATTTACCGAAATAATCTTCAACATTATCACCAAAAATCCAAAGGTACCACATGTTGCCGAACAAATGGTCAAGCCCTCCATGTAAAAACATGGAAGTGAATATCGTGAGAATTGAAAAATATGCTGGAGTGAAACCAAAAGTTGATATTATGTTTTCAAAATCAGTTAAACTCCAGAAGAAGATCGATGTGTTTAAAATTATCAAAGTTATAGTGAGGAGGGGAAATTTTTTCCTAGGGGCTGTATCAGAATAAGGAAAAAATTGACCTTTTCTGTTTTTCCACATAATTTTATATTAAACTCAAATTTATAATAACATGAGCGGACCAGGAGAAGGTAAGCTTGAGCTGAAGAATGCTAAAGTGTACTTATCTACAGGAGATGAAGAAGTTTTGGTTAAAGGATGTGTTGTTTATGTTCATGTTAAAGGTTATTCTTTAGCTAGAGTTACGCATCTTGACATAGAGCATGAAATCTTGGGCGAGCTTCTACATGCTAAAGGAGAGTTCTTGAATTTAAAAGGGATCAAAGGGGGAATAGAGATAAAACTCTCATCCTCCAACTTGATTAATGGACTAGTGGTGAATTCGATAAAAATTTTTCATCCATTCCTAGAAGATGTTTTACCTGAGAACAGCAGAACAAGGACGTGGGTTGGTAGTAAAGAGGGTGGTATATACATAGGTTTTAGGAAAGAGCATATAGTTAAGCTTGAAAAAATAGCGAGGGAAAAATTCAAATTCCGGGTCTGAGGTTTAAGTTCTTAGTTCTTTGACTCTTTGAGTCTCGAACGTTCCGTAGCTTTTTGCTACGTCGAACTTAAACTACCTCCCTACAGATTATAGAAAAAATGGTTATAAATAGATTTCGCTTATCGTGTTTAGAAAATTTATAAATTTTTTTCAACAATTTTTAATTATGTCTGTAAGGGAAGCATTTTACGAAGTATTGGAGAAGAAATACGGAATTGATAAGGGAGATGTAGCAGAATATAAAGTGAGGAGAAAAAACGTGGAAGTTTTGTTGAAAAATGGAAAAACACTGATATTTGAAGATCCTTCAGTAGTAAAGATGGCTAAGTTGTCTAAACTGGATTTGGAAGGAATGCATAAAGAAGATCTCGTCAAACAACTCTACGGTATAAAAGTTGTTTTCGAAGGGGTGAATGTTCCGTACAACGAATTCAGGGAGAGTTATAAAGATAAAAATCTGGAAGAAGTTGTAAGAGAAGTTATAGGTAAGGAAGATAAATATTTCTTCTCACGTGAAGACAAAGAAACTTACAGAGAAATGGTAAAACTACTCGTCCAACGAAAAATGATCGAAAGCGGAAGAGGACTACCGATACACATTTACGCAGAGTTAGACAACATGACATTACCAGAACTGTTAGATTATCTAGCTAAAGTGAGCCGCTAAAGCCATTTAAATTCTCGAATTTTTATTCTGTTTAGAGATAAATCTAAACTACATATTCCATGGTTAATTGTTTTAACTTGTTGAGATATGTTGAATACCTTTCTTTATCTCCCTTTGCTCTACAATTGTTGATGTAACAGTTTCTTTTATAATCCCATTTCTTAACTTTATCTTTTATTGATTTTTGGAAGAATTTTTTCATACCTATCTCTGGTACCTCTTCAAGCAAAATTTTTCTGGGATTTCTAGAAGTGATGAGTTTGGGGAAGATTGTATTATCTAGAGAATCGATTATGGCGAAAGTTATTATACTTTTCTCTTCTAGATTGGCGTAAAATTCATTTTGCCATTTTTTAAGGAAGGAGAAAAGGATTGATTCATAACTCTTGTAAACTGTTCTTGGAGATTTTCCATCGATTATGATTTTTTCTTCAAGTATACCACGAGCGTACCTGTAGAGCGAGTACCCAAAAAAATTGGTGTAAGTTTCAACGAGATCACCGAAATAATGAAATACATATGGTTTTTCCAACAATTCTTTTGATTTCTCAAGGTATGTGTTTAACTCTCTCAACAATCCCAATTCTTTCTCATTCGCTGGTTTTATGTCTACACTTTCACTAGTTTTTTTCAAAACTTCCATGAAAGAAGAATATAAGTTTTCAAAAGAATGTTGAATGTTTTCCTTGGCTTGTGGATACGAAAGGTAAGGTGATTTGAGCAAGACATCATGATAAATGATGTTGAGTTGATCGCAGAGTGATTTGAAAAATTCTACCTCTTCTTCTGTGTATTGTTTTGTTATATCCCAATCCATTTTTAACCACCATTTAACTCATCCAAAAAAAAGGAATCATTGGTTGTTAATATTTCTTTCCCCAACCATTTAAACTTTTCTACGATATTCTTAAAATATTACCACTTAAATATAGTTACATTCAACTTTTTATCCGAAGAGGGAAAAATAAAAAGTATGAAAAAGTTGAAGTTTGTGGATATAACGACGAGCGACGTAGCTTTCATAGCTTACGGTAAGGACTTAAACGAGCTTTTCGCTAACGCAGCCTTAGCCATGTTTGAAGTTATGGTTGACACTAAGCAAATTGAGCCAAGAGAAGAAAGGAGAGTAGAAGTTAATGGTGAAGATTTGCAATCTTTAATGTTCAACTGGCTTAACGAATTGCTAATTTTTGTTGACTCAGAAAATTTGGCTTTTTCTGAATTCGATGTTGAAGTTGATGAAAAAGAGTTAAAGTTGAGAGCGATCTGTAGAGGTGAGGAAATAAACAGAGAAAAACACGAGACGAGAACTCATGTTAAAGCTTGTACTTTTCATAAAATGGAAATAAAAAAGAATAAAGTTTGGAAAGCTAGGGTTATTTTGGATATTTAACTCAACTCTTCCACTTCTTCCTTTCCCTTCTTCAGCTCTTCTTCTTGCTCTTTATCTATTTCTAGAAGTAAAGATTGGAATTCACCAACATGAGTTTTTTCTTCCCTCGCTATATCAAGCAAAACCTTCTTCAATTTTTTATTTTCAGTCATCGTTGCTAACTGCTCGTACAAGCTTACAGCATCTAGTTCAGCTACCATACCGACTCTTGCTATTTGTTTGTCTAAATCTTTTTTACTCAATTTTTCAAACTTAAAAGGTATTTGGGAAAGCATTTTTCCACCTACGATTAATTTTCTTTAGATATATTTAAAATTATGGATAAAGCTAAAGCAAGAAAATGCCCAAATTGTGGGAATGAAAGCTTGTTGAAGATTTTAGATGAGTGGGTTTGCTATGAGTGTGAATTTCATTCTAAAGAATTAAAAGGAAAAATTGAGAAAACTTTTAGATAAATTTTCTGGACCATTTAAACATAGGAAGAAGAATCAATTTTGAATTTTTTTGTTTTGACTTCATAGTTATTTGATTTAAGTATTAAATAGAAAAATATGAAGAAGAAAGTTAAATGGGTTAATGATGCAACTTTATGGGGTGCCAGCTTTTATTCGTTTATTCACCTACATAAAAGAAGTTTCTAAAATTGTAGGAGAAAGGAAAGCCTGGAAAATTTTAGAAACTATCACAACACGAAAAAGAATTGAGTGGCTCGATAAGAATGAAAAAAAGTTGAAGAAGATAAAAGGAAATGCAATAGACCGAGCATATAAAATTTTTTACAGAAAATATTTGGGACTTAATCCAAAAAATGTTAAAATTGTTGAAAGAACAAAGGATAAGTTGGTAATGAGGTGGTATAATTTTTGTCCTGTACTAGAAGCTTGTAAAATTCTTGGTTTAGACACAAGAAAAGTTTGCAAGCGAGTTTATGATATTTCAGTTCAAGCTTTTCTTGAAAAGATTAGCCCTAAGCTTAAATTCAAAAAGAAATTATGAGAAAATAAGGCCATATTCAAAATATTGTGAAGAAACTATCATGTTAGAAGAATAAAAAACTTCTAATTTATCATATTGAAATTTAAAATTTTTCGAATTTTACCACCTAAATAAGTTCTAATTCTATTTCTCCACCACAAGTTTATTTCCTTTTATGATGATTTTAACTTCCTCTCCTGGTTTAAAAGGAAATGCTGAGTCATTTGCTACAGCTGCAGGAATCGTCAAATATAAAGTCTTAGCTTTTTTATGTGGTATTAAAGTTGTTTTAGCTTCAAGTGTCATATATTTAATTATTACAGTAAAATTTAAATACTTTAAATTACAATAATAATTACGGTAGTAAAAATGAAGATAACACCAGAAATTTTGGAAGAAGCAAAGAAGTTGTACTTAGAAGGAAATTCGATTAGAAAAACTACTAAACTTATTCAAGATAAATTTGGGATAGAAATCGGAAAAACTACTATAGAGTCTCACTTAAAGAAAATAATCAAGTTGAGAAATAAAAAAGAAGTAATGGCAATGAAAAGAGGTACTTTTCTAGATGAAGCAAAAATCATAAGGCTTTATACTAAAAAGTTACTTTCTCTGAGACAGATTGCTAAGTTGTTTAAAGCAAGTGCCTCAGGAATAAAGTGGATTTTACTTAAAAATAAAGTTAAACTGAGAGGTAAGAGAGAAGGATTAATACTGCGCAAAGAAAAATATAAGAAACCTCCTTTTAAGGGTACATCAGAAGAAAAAGCTTATATTATAGGAATCGTATTAGGTGACTTACATTCCAGATGGAATTCTAGATTTACAATTGAAGTAAATACTAGCTCCACGCACAAAAGTTTCATAGATTTGCTTAGAAAGTTGTTTTTAAAATATACAGACGGAGTTATAGTTTCGCCTCGTAAAGAAGGAGAGTTAAGGTTTTATGCCTACTTGGATAAAACTTTTGATTTTCTATTTCAAGCTAAGAGGAATAATGAAATTCTCAGGAAATTTAATAAAAAAGAATTCTTAGCTTTCTTAGCAGGATTCTTTGATGCAGAAGGAAGTGTTGTTAAAAGAAAATCGGGAAAAAATGTAAGATACGAACTCAAAATAGGTAATACAAACAGAAAAATCCTAGAAATAATTAAAGAAAAACTTGAAGAGATAGGAATAAAATCAGAAATATATACTTACTTTAGGAAAGGGAGATATCATTACCTTGGAGATACAAAAATTGTAAGTAAAAAAAGCTACTATGTACTCGAAATAAAACGGAATAAGGATGTTTTAAATTTGCTCAGGCTATTAAAATTGAAACATGAAGAAAAAATTGCAAGAAAAAATGAAGCAATAGAGTTCTTAACTAAAAAGAACATTATCAATAATTACTATTTTTCTTTGCTTTACAATCGCTTATCCAGTTTAACAAGACCAAAAAGTGTGAAAGAATTTGCTATAACAAATAATTTAAATTATTTTACGGCCCTTTCTTATCTCCTACGTAATAGGAAAAGAGGGTTTATAAAGAAGATAGGAGGAAAATACCTAATAAGCAAGAAAGGAAAAGATTTTATTAATTTTTATGAGAACGCACTAAAATCATCATCCCTTCATCACGGCTAGAGGATATAATTCTGCGACACGTCTGCTTATACCAGACTCTTCTATTGCTCTAACAACTTCCACAGAAAGTTTGTATGCCTCTGGCCTTTCTTCAGCTAAGACCCTCAAGCTAGCCGCTTTAGCCAAAATGCCTTTTTGCATAAGTTGCTTTAAAACTTCTTCTCCCCTTATCTGCTTTAATGCTCTTGACCGTGATTCCACTCTTCCAGACCCATGCACTGTAGAATAAAAAGTTTCTATTGCTTTTTCTGTTCCCACTAACACGAAGCTTGGGGTAGACATTGAAGCGGCTACCAACACAGGCTGTCCTGCTTTCCTATAGTCTGTTGGGAGGTCTGAATGTCCTGGTGGAAAACAACGTGTACTGCCTTTTCTATGTACATAAACCTTCTTTTTTTCTCCTTCTATTTCATACTCCTCTATCTTTGCTGTATTGTGGGTAACATCGTAAATCACTTCCAAACCAATATCCTCCAATTTCGTACCCAAAACCTTAACAAAACTTTCTCTTACCCAATGTGTGATCATGCTTCTGTTGCACCATGCATAATTCATAGCACAAGCCATAGCTGAGAAATAATCTTCACATTCTTGAGTCCCAGCAGGGGCATAAACCAGCTCGCGATCCGGAAGCCTTTTCAATTCATCTTTAAACCTTGACTCCAAAATTCTCAAGTAATCCGTGCAAACTTGATGTCCAAGTCCTCTGCTACCTGTGTGTATCATCACACAAACTTGCCCTTCTCTTTCAATTCCAAAGACTTTTGCAACTTCTGGGAGAAAGATTTTGTTCACTTTTTGTATTTCCAAGAAATGATTACCAGCTCCTAAAGTTCCGAGCTGTGGAGCACCTCTTTTTTTAGCTTCGTTAGAAACTTTGTCTGGATTTGCTTCCTTCATACAACCTTGCTCTTCCAAATGCTCTAAATCTTTTTCAGTTCCATAGCCATGATCAACAGCCCACCTCGCTCCTTTAACCAAAACTTCATCTAGTTCGGAAAAACTGAGTTTTATTTTTCCTACTTCACCAACTCCTGAAGGAACATTTTGGAAAATCGATTCTAAAAGCTCTTTAAGCTTTGGTCTTATTTGCTCGACTGTAAGATTTGTACGCAAAAGTCTGACACCACAATTGATATCGAAACCTATGCCCCCTGGACTCAAGCCACCTTCCTTGTAGTCTAAAGCCGCAACTCCTCCTATTGGAAATCCGTATCCGAAATGCATATCAGGCAATGCAATACTGTGTTTATAAATTCCTGGTAGAAAAGCTACATTAGCAGCTTGTTCAATCGCTCCTTCTTCTACTTCTTTCAAAAGTTTTTCTGACAAGAAAAGCCATGCTGGTACCTTCATCCCTGGCTTTGCTTCTTTTGGCAATTCCCATAGGCAAGGACCAATTTTCTTCAATTTTTCTTTCAGTGCTATCTCCACCACCCTTTAAATTTTTTATTTTATTCTTAATAAACGCATGCAAAACAAGTCTGCACGCGCCCATTTCTTCACTTTTTGAAGTGAGCACGTGCCAAAAATAATTTTAATTAGTTTCTTATATTTAAATCCTCATCTAATCTAATTATGGCACTCAGACCAGAAGATTACCTCCTCTTGATGTTTTCAATGAAAGGTGTTGGTAAAAGAGTTGATCTTGCTCATGTCAAAGAAAAACTTTCTCGCGATTTGAAAATTTCTTCAGAAGAAGAGGCTAAAAGAATTCTGAATAATTTAATTCAAAAAGGATTTTTAGAAGAAGTTAAAGGTTTGTATGGTGTTACTGAAGAGGGTAAAAAATATTTCGCAAATCTTCTACCAAAAATTGAGGAAGATCTGGAAAAAGTCAACAAAGCTTGGTTAATAGTTTACAAGGCTAAGAATTATTATCCTTTCGTTGCTGATACGATTTTAGAATTTTGTAAAGATAGGTATGTGGGATTTTATTGTTTGTTCACGGAAAAAAGGTTTTTCAGGAGAGATTTTCGGGGTAAAAAAATAGTCTTGAATTCCACTAAAGATTTGTTGTTTTTTGTAAACATGCATTACATAGATGTAATTCCGTGTGTGCATAGAGTTGGAGTTAACAGACCTGATTGGCTTGTTGTTGATATCGATCCTGGATCAAAAGTTGGTTGGGAGCAGACGAAAGAAGTTACCGAAATCACTTACAAGATTTTTGAAGAGCTAAAGCTAAATCCAGTGATGAAATTCAGTGGTAGCAAAGGATTCCAAATTTGGTCTCTCATAAAAGAATTTGAAATGCCGGAGGAATATGAACCTTTAGTGTTGAGGGGAGAAACAAGAAGAGAAAGGAATTATTTCTCCCTTTTCGCCGATTTTGTCAGGATGATACAAAGGGAAGTGGATAAAGAGCTACCAAAAATAACAACTTCTGAAACTCTTGGTAAGAGTGAAAGGGAAGATAAGATTTTACTAGACCCTTCAAGCATGAAACCTATGGGTTTGGTGAGAGCACCTTACGGAATACATTCTAAAACAGGTTTGGTTTCCATGCCGTTGAGTTTGAAGGAATTGAAAAATTTTGAGCCTTCGGATGCAAGAATCGAGAAAGTCTTGGAGAAATTCGGGAAAAGGGGAAACGAATTCTTACTAAAAGAATCCGACCCTAAGAAAATCTTAGAACTTTTTTAAAAAACTAAATAGGTAGAAAAATAAAATTTATTTAGGGAATATGCCGATAAGTACCGCACCTTATAAAAGGACTTATGAACACACAAAAGC
>JAWBTN010000130.1:0-3243 GCA_039000415.1 Candidatus Aenigmatarchaeota archaeon
AATTAAAGAATACACAGCTAGAGACAAAGTGGTTATGAAGCTCCCAGCCGACCAACAGAAAGCTGTTGTGTATGTTGGTAAGCTTGGAGCAGCAGTAGAAGGACAAACTTATAAGAAATACGTTGCTGTAACAGCACCAGTAGCAAAGCTCGATACCGAGCTTCTTGCTGAAGACAAGACGAAGAATCTTGTCGTAGTTGGAGGACCATGTGTCAACAGAGAAGCTGCTGCAGCTTTAGGCCTAACGTTCCCAGCTTGTGGTGCTGATTCAACAATACCAGAAAATGCTGCTATGATTAAAATAGTTGAAGACTATCCAGCCACAGGTAAGTACACAGTAGTAGTGGCTGGATGGGAAGCAGCCAACACAAGAACAGCTTGTGCTGTGATCCAGCAATACGCTACATTGCTAAAAGACCAGAACGTCAAAGCTATAAAGGTCACTGCAGCCGAAACAACTGGCATCACACCTTTATGAAGGTTTGATGTCAGTTGAAAGCTTTGACGGCTTTCCTTTTTTTATTTTTGAAAAATAATTCTAATTTGATGGAAGTATCTTTAAAATTCAGCTTGAAGAATACCGTAATTTTGGTTTTAATAGTTTCTTTAGTTTTAGCTTTAATAATTTCAACTCAATTGAAGCTTCCGGTTTATTCTGTGAATTACAAAGGAAAAAAAATGAACTTCAGGACAAACTTGAGGGATGCGGAAAAAGTTGTGGTGATCCCGAACGAAAAAAATTTGAGGGAAAAAATTTTTAACAATTTAGTCGATAACATAACCATAGTATTTAAACCTGGAGACGAATTGGTAAACGCACATTACGCTGCTGAAGTTTTTGAAATAACTTACAAGCTCACGCTAGCTTACAAGTTGAACTTCGCTTACATACCAAGATTTAATGTGGTTAACGTCACAAGTTATGAAGGGTTGAAAGGTTCGGAAGAAAATCCGGTAGTAGCTTTAATCCATCCGATATATTCAAACGAAACTTCGGTAAGAGTTGATGATAGCGTGGTATACATTCAAGGAAAGAATTCTGAAAAATTGGAAGAGCAATTGAGGAATTTCGATTTGGCTGTTGCTAAATTCTTGATGGTGGCTTTAGACATAAAATTAACATAAATTATGTTCGGAACAAAGGATTTCGCCCAAATCTTCAAGCTTTATCAAACCTTCGTAATTTTTTCCGTTCAAAACAACGCTCGGAACTTTTTCTACCTTGTAAATATCTTTCAGTATAGAGATGATGTTAAGGTCTAAATCGTAATCTAGAGCGAATATCATCAAATTCTTCGGGTACTTTTGTTTCCAATAAGTTAATATAGTACCTTGTATCGAGCAATCGCTACAATCCTTGTTGGAATAGAAGAATAATACCGTTACCAAATCACTCCTGTTACAACTTCTCTTCATTTCTTCAACGTAAAACCAATACCTAACGAGAGTTAAAGTATATTCTTTTTTCAAACTTTCAAATTCTTCATACTTTATCTTTTCACTAGTTTCGTAGAGGGAAACCCTTTCACCAAGCCTTCCAGCTTCTTCCATCACACTCTGGATAGCTTTACCCAGCAAGTTGCAAGATACGTTCTTATCCAAATTCAATAGTGAAATTTCGAACATCAAATCTTCTTGCCTTAACTTCAATTTCGTCAACTCTGATTGCAATTCTTCTATTTTTCCTCTACTCAAAGAAATTCCGAAGTAAATTCCGATGAACAATATCAATGCTGTTATGGCTGCTGAAAAAACGTAAAATTCCCACATAACCTTTCTTTTCACCATTTCTTTTTCACCCTAAATATCTCACAAATTACCGAAGCCACCCAAAAAATAGATATGAGGAAAGGATAGATAAAGATGTAGCTCAAGTAAAAGCTTATTTTATTCTTCAAATCTATTTTCTCCCCTGAAAAAACCAAGCTCAACCAAAGTAGCGATATTCCGAAGAATAAGAAGATTATGGAGAAGTAAGTGTAGAAATCTAGGAAAAAGATATCAAATTTTATTTCCGGTTGCAAGATAGCGAAATTTATATGATACCAACTCATAAAAAATTGCGAGGTATGGAATAAAAAGGTGAAGATCTGGGTGAATAGAAGGAAGCCCAATATGAACATCCAGACGAAATTTATAGGTAGAACGAAAAATCCTAAGTTTCCGTAATTCGGATTCCCTATCATCTTAGAATATTTAATAGAATTTTGTATGTATCCTCTATACCATCTCAACCTTTGTGAAAAAAGTTCTTTGAGAGTAGAAGGAGCTATGGTGTAAACGTAAGCATCTACGCTATTCTCTATCCTATAACCTTTCTCGTACAACCTCAAGGCTATTTCCGTATCTTCAACCAAATTATCTTCATCGAAACCACCGAGCTCTTTTAAAATATGAGTCTTGTATATGCTTCCTGGCCCAGGTGTTACGTATTGACAATCGAAAAAATTGAACAATTTTCTCAAGAATATCGACCACAAATATTCCACCCACTGAATTTTTTGGATCAAATTTTTTGGATCAAAAACTTTAATAGCTGGTGTAACAGAAGCAACATTCTTTTTTTCAAAATACCCAACCATTTTCAGTAAAAAATCTTTATCCGGAAAAGAGTCCGCATCCATGCAAGCAACTAGCTCAGTTTTCACGTGCTTAAGACCATTGTTCAAAGCAGCCGCTTTTCCTTTTTTACCTTGTTTTATTAGCTTTACTTTTCCAAATTTTTTCACTATTTCGACGGTTTTGTCCGTCGAGCCGTCATCCACAACTATTACCTTCATTTTATCCTTCGGGTAATTCAAACTCAAGAGTGAATTCAAACATTTCTCTATGTTTTTTTCCTCGTTATGCGCGGGAATTATGAAAGTTATGGATGGAAATCTTTTAGGTTTTGGGTTAACGAAAAATTTATTCCTATTCTTGAAAAAAACGCTGAACCATAGAATCGAGCAGTAGAGCATTACGGAATAAACTATCAAATACAAAAAATCTATCAGCTGCATTTTACCCTAAATTATATTCTTTTCACCCATTCTAAAGAAGTTTAAGCTTCCCAGTAATCCTATCTATCTTATGCTCTTCCGCAGGACCTATACCAAGAGCTGTTGGTGTGTTTGGATCGAGTTGGGTCAGGCCCGCATCTTTAACCAGGAAGCAAGGTATCCCTTCTTTCTTAACTTTTTTATAAATTTTCATCAACTCTTTCTCATCTTCAACTTTCAAAACAACTTTTTTACTCCCTTC
>JAWBTN010000131.1:0-3227 GCA_039000415.1 Candidatus Aenigmatarchaeota archaeon
TAAAACTTGATCAAGGGTAGGATATTGTTGGTTTCTTCGGTGATATTCATCTACGTACTTTTGAATTGTGGCTCTTAAAAATTGTTCTTTTGCATCTTCAACTTGGGCATTTTCCATTAGTTCATCTAAATTTTCAGGGTTTAAATCAAGTGGAAAAGATGGAAAAGGTGGAGAACTTGGAAAACTGGAGAAGTCAGAATTATCAAGGCTTTCGCCCGAAACCTTTACTATTTCTAAGTTCCCCAGTTCTCCAGCTTCACCAGTGTTTTTATTTTGAAATTTTTGATCAGAGGTTAAGTGGGAAACTGGAGAACTTGGAGAACTGGAGAAGTCAGAACTGATGCTAGTTTTCCCCAAAAGCCTTGACTGGTCTGACTTCTCCAGTTCTCCGACTTCTCCAGTGTTTTTATTTTGATAATTTTGATCAGAGGGTAAGTGGAGAACTGGAGAACTTGGAAAACTGGAGAAGTCAGAATTATCAAGGCTTTCGCCCTCAGGCCTCGTGGTTTCTAAGTTCTCCAGTTCTCCAGGTTTTCCACTATTACCAGTTTCTTCGTTTTTAATTTTGTAAACTATCTGGTTAAAAAGCTTATCGTAACTAACATACCAAAATTTTCTTGTGAATTTGTCTAAAAGTTTTAATGACTGATTTCTGCCCCACCCTCTTGCCATCAACTCGTTTATTATTTGAGATTTGTTTGGATTTCTTGCTCTAGTTTGTTGATATGTATAGATTATTTCTCGAACAGTATTTACAAAATTTTTTTCTTCAGCACTCAAAGGTTCTTCTTCTTCCTTTAAACTCCATGTGTCAAAATTAATTGTAAAGCCAAGCCTGTTCTTAGTAGGGATTCTGGGTTTGATATTAACCAAAGCAGTTGTTATGGAATTTGGGCTTTCGTCTTTTTTTTCGAGAAAATAAGCTACATCTGCTCTGTCTAAAAATTCAGTTGCCCCCTTTACACGATCTCTAAGGGCTCTTTCATCTTGAGGAAGAGCTTTATTAACGTGATGTAAAATGATGATAGTTTTTTCACCGTCCATGAGATATTTCTTAAAAAGTGACATTATTTTTTCTGCAATTTCTCCCTTATTGATATCTTGAGCACCTACAAAAGCTCTAAGTGTATCAATAACAACTAATACTTTTCCTTGCACGACAGAGCTTTCTAAAAACAACTTCTGAAACTTTTGAGCAGTTTCTACTTCTCTCCCTTTGAAGTAGAAGAGCTTGTTTTGATATTTTTGCACAAGTTCGTGAATGCGCCTCTGCACATGCACAGATACAGGATTATCAGCATCAAAGTATAGAAGTTTATCTATTGCTCCTTTTTCTAAAAGATGAAGTCCTAAAGCAAGAGCGAGGGCTGACTTGCCCTGAGCAGGTGGTGCAACGTATAGGTTGATTGTGCCTTTTGCGATAAAGTTAGGATATAGCCATTCGAAATCGAAGTCAAAGTCTTCTGGTTTTGCTGCTTTGTTCAAAAAATTTTGCTGAGCATTTTCTAACGAATCTTCTACAAAAAGTTGATAATTTTCAATAGAATGAACTTCTTGAGCTAATTTTAAAAGGTCTTCGTAAGTTAGCTTTTTAAGATGCTTGAAAATTTCAAATAAATTTTCTCTTTTTTTTCTTTTCCACTCTTCCAGAATTTCTAGCCCTATTCTTTTGTAAAGCTCAAAAAAGGGGGTATTTTCAAGATAATAAACATAAGCAAGATAATGTGGCTTTAATTTTCCTTGTTCGTATTTTTCAAGTGGGCCTTGGACTACAACATAGTCTAAAAATTTTTCTATATCTGTAAGTGCATATTCAGAGCCTGCTCGCAAGAGGTCCAAAATCGCCCTCTGTTGAGTATCTTCAAATGCATCGTCTGGGATATTTTTGAGTATTTCAATCGTGCGTTGTTTAATATATAAAGAAATGTCAGAAGAACTAAGGATGTTGAAAGCAAAACTTAGAAACTGTTCATGTTTTGTCTTAGGTCTATCAAAGACAGAAAACTCAGATGGTTCAGGGTTTACGTTTTTTAACTTTACACTTTCTCTTGCTCTCATATCTCTTTCTCCTTTTTAGTAAGTTCTTTTTGGAGGCTTTTTTTGAATTCTAAAGCTTCTTTAATTAAAGCATCTATTGCGTTTTCTAACTCTAAAGCTTCATCATAAGTTAATTCTGCATCTTGCAGCGCTTCTTGGAAAAGAGAGGTAACTTGCCCCAGAACAGAAGGGAGGTCTAGGAGTTCTTGCATAGGGTCTTTTGAGGTTTCAATATTTAAGTCTTTGATTTCAAGGTTCAAAGGCTTAGCGAGGAATTTAATAGCTTGTATGGCAAGCTCTCTGTAACCAAGCGTTACAAGATCTTCTAAGAGGACTTGAAGTTTTTCAATAGGGCTTGGACTAGCACTTTCCCTTATCCGAGGGTCCATACACCACGTTGCGATTTTCACTGAGTTTCTGTAACCGAAGAGCTTGAGAAGATATTCGTATCCTAAGATTTTCCTACATGCATGCCAGAACTGCCATGGGTGCAAGGGTTTACAAACTTTTAGCCTTGACATTGCTTTGCTCCCTCTTTTGTTTTTTTGTATTGTCTTTTAAAAAGTTTAAATTCTTGCCAGGTAGGAGGTTTTTCTGGGAAAGCTTTTATGATTTCTTGAGCAAAAGAAAGAGCTTCATCTTTTAAATGAGAAAGATCAGGAGGATACGAACCTTGGTAGAGGTGTGGTGCCTGAGGGTTAAAAAATTCCTCTGGATATAACCAAGCGAGACGATTTATTGAGGTAATTTTTTCAAGAATAAGGGCAGTTTTTGCTGAAGGTTTTCTACGCCCGAGGATTATTTTATTTTTAAGCGTAGGATGCATTTGAACACTATTATAGACATAAAGTCCTGTCTTGTCAAGACTGAAAAAGATATTGTTTCTCAAGACTCTAAGTCTATAATAACAAATATGGAACTTTCTAAAAGAGACAAGGCTAACTTTAGTTATAACCTCAATCGGTTATTAAAGACAAAGCAAATACCCAAACTTAAGCTTGCCCAAGCCTTAGGTATTCATTGGGACACAGTGAATAAATGGTGTAAAGGGGAGAGGGTTCCTTCACTGGAACTTTTGATTAAAATATGCGATTTTTTAAATGTTTCTTTAGATGAGCTCGTAAAGAATCCTCCAGAAGAGCCTTTTCCTGGATTTTGGGAAGTTATTGCTCTTAAAAATTCCTGAAAAA
>JAWBTN010000132.1:0-3192 GCA_039000415.1 Candidatus Aenigmatarchaeota archaeon
GAAAAACTTTCTTCTGAACTTAGGGAATTGGTTGTGAAAAGAATAGGACCGATAGCAAAACCTGTAAAAATAGTTTATGTACAAGATCTACCAAAAACAAGAAGTGGAAAGATTATGAGAAGGGTTATAAAAAGTTTGGTAAAGAAGGAGGAAATTGGTGATATCTCCACCCTAGCAAACCCAGAAAGTGTGGAAAAATTGAGAGAAGTTATAGCAAAAATTTAAGTGTTTAAAGGTGTTCTCGTGAAATTGAGGAGAATAGAGAAAAAATGGCAGTTGAGATGGGAAAAGAGTAAAGTGTTTGAAGCTAATGTTGAGCATGATAAGAAAAAATTCTTCATAACTTTTCCTTACCCCTACGTGAACGGTGCTCCTCACATAGGCCATAGCTATTCTTTCTTCAGAACAGATTCTTTCGCTAGGTTTAAAAGAATGCAAGGGTTCAACGTGCTCTTTCCCCAAGGATTTCACGCAACGGGCGAACCTGTGTTGGGTGCATTAGAAAGATTGAGAGAGGGTGACGAAGCTCAGGTAGAAACTTTTAAACTCTATGGTGCTGATGAAAAAGATATAAAGAAATTCTTGGATAAAGGACCTAAGTTTGTAGCAAAGTATTGGATGAAAAAATGGATCGAAGTTTTGAAGATGGCAGGATGCTCTATAGATTGGAGAAGGAGTTTCATCACCGCGATAACTCCACACTATTCAAGATTCATACAATGGCAGTACAGGACTTTGAAGAAAAAGGGTTACGTAACTCAAGGGACTCATCCAGTTATATGGTGTCCTAGATGTCAATCACCAACAGGTGATCATGATAGATTAAAAGGTGAGGGCGAAAGTCCTGTAGATTACGTTTTGATAAAGTTCAAGCTAGAATCTGGAGAATTTTTACCCTGTGGTACATTAAGACCAGAAACTGTTTTTGGTGTAACCAACATTTGGATAAATCCTGAAGCACAATATGTTGAAGCTAGAGTTGATGGAGAAAAATGGATAGTAAGCGGAGAAGCTGTGAAGAAATTGGAAGATCAGTTGAAAAAAGTTGAAATCGTGAAAGAGTTTAAGGGAATTGAACTTGTTGGTAAGTATGTGGAAAATCCTGTGACAAAAGAGAAAGTTATCATACTACCAGCTAACTTTGTTGATCCCGATTCTGCTAGCGGTGTTGTGATGTCTGTACCATCCCATGCTCCTTACGACTGGATTGCTTTAAAGGATTTGAAAGATAATTTAAAAGGAATTGAAAAATATGGTATAGATCCAGAAGTTGTACTGAATATCAAGCCTAAATCCATAATAAAGACAGAAGGTTTTGGAGAGCACCCCGCCATAGAAATTTGTGAAAAGTTGAACGTTAAGAACCAAGAAGAAAAGGAGAAACTTGAAGAAGCTTCTGAACAAGTTTACAAAAGAGAATTTCATCTCGGTATTTTGAAAGAGGGTTGTGGCGAATATTCGGGTATGAAAGTGTCGGAAATTAAGGAGAAGATTTTGAAGGAAATGGTGAAATCCGGTATTGCTGACATAATGTGGGAACCGAGTGGGATTGTTGTATGTAGGTGTGGGACTAAAAATCACGTAAAAATTATTGAAAACCAATGGTTCTTGAAATTTTCCGATGAAGAGTGGAAGGAAAAAGTTAGGAAATGTATAGGGGCGATGAAATTCTACCCTGAAGAGATAAGGAGCCAGTTCGAAAATACTGTGAAATGGCTTAAAGAGAAGGCATGTGCAAGGAAAACTGGTTTAGGCACACCACTACCTTGGGATAAAAGTTGGATAGTTGAGACGCTTTCCGATAGTGTTATCTACATGGCCTACTACACTATAGCCAGGATAATAAACGAGAGAAAAATTCCTGCCAGAAAATTGAAAGACGAGCTTTTCGATTACATATTCCTCGGAAAAGGGGAGCTGGAAGAAATAAGTAAAAAATGTGGTATAGAAAAAGAAGTTATACAAGAGATGAGGGATGAATTTGAGTACTTCTATCCAGTTGATTTCCGCGGTTCTGGTAAAGATCTTGTTCAAAACCACTTAACTTTCTATTTATTCCATCATGTAGCGATATGGGATAACCCAAAGTATTGGCCTAAAGCCATAGGTGTGAACGGATTCGTTAACGTAAGTGGTATAAAGATGAGTAAGTCAAAGGGTAACATAATACCCCTGAAAGATTTGATAAAAGAGATTGGTAGTGATTTGGTGAGGATAAACATAATAGCTTCTGCTGAAGGTTTGGACGATGCTGACTGGAGAAAAGAAAATATCCCAACTTACGTTTCCAGGATAAAATTCATCACGAATTTAGTAAAACGATTTAAAAAAGCTAAAAGGGAAGATATTAAAAAAATTGATTTGATGATTCAAAGTAAAGTACAACAACACGTGAAGAAAGTTACAGAAGCTTATGAAGAACTTAAGTTCAGAACAGCGGTTCAAACAGCACTTTTTGATTTCGTTAGTGACTTGAAAGAATATTTGGAAAGATGTGGTGGGATCAAGAATTGCAACAAGGAAATAATTTCTGACGCTGTTGAAAAAATTGTAAAGTTGCTTGCTCCTGTTTTACCTCATTTAGCTGAAGAATGGTGGCATGAACTTGGAAACTACGGTTTCGTTTGCGTAGCTAAATGGCCTGAAGTTGAGGAAAATAAAATTGATGAGCATGTACTTGAGTTGGAACAAAATTTCAAGAAGCTGATGGAAGATGTTTCTCAAGTTAAGAAACTTGCCGGAGAAAAAGAAAAAGCCTACTTTTATTTTGTGAGTGATAAAGAACTTGAATATTTCGAAGAAAATTTGAAGTATTTGAAGAAAAAATTTGGGTTCAAGAAAGTTTTCGCTTTCAAAACTTCTGATGAAAAAAGATATGACCCGGCGAATAAAGCTGTAAAAGCAAAATATGGAAAACCTGGAATATACCTTGAGTGATCATCCAACTATCAATAAAGTCTCTATAAAACCTGCAATCGCTAACAAAACTATCGCTGTGAGCATCATCTCCAAGCTATCTATCACTATGAAGCTGTATTTTTCTGTTTTCCTCTTCGTCAAGGCTGTTGATACAAGGCCACCAGCTATGCCACCTATGAAGTAAGCTAATATTTCAAGACTTCCATGTGGGAAGAAAGTAAGGATTGCTAAAGGGATCCCTTTGAATCCACCCAAGCTTTTAGCTGTTATTCC
>JAWBTN010000133.1:0-3187 GCA_039000415.1 Candidatus Aenigmatarchaeota archaeon
TTTCCTTCCAATTAAAGAAGCATCTATTCGTGAAAGTTTTGTTGCAATGTAACCTTGCTCTAATTCTTCCCTTATTCTCCTTCCTTCTTCCAATATTTGTTCATAAATCTCTTTATTCATTTTTCTTCTCACCCTCCAAAATTTTTTGCACTTCTTCTCTGAGCTTGGAATATTTCATTTTTGTCGTTACTCACTTAATCACCTTTTATCTTTGACCTTGGATAAAAAGGAATGAAAAAAGATTCAAAATTAAGGCCAAGGTTGTTTATGAATTTTTTAACGTCAGCACGCTCCAAAAGTTTAAAAATCTGAAAGAAATTCAACTTAAATCCACGAAAACTCACAACATTAAGAAAACCCAAATTTTTAAACGCCTTTAGTATTTTTTTGGCATCATCCTTTTGAATTCGATGGTTGCATAAAATCACTTCCGCTACCGTAAATGGAATCGTTTTTCTATTTTGTTTATAAATCGGCGGTAAGCGGTAAAGCCAAAGTAAAAATAACTTTTCCTCTGGACTTAATTTATCGGTTTTAAATGTTTTGAAATTAACTTCCATTTAGATCGCCTTCTTCAATCCACTTTACCAACACAGGTAACCATGGGAGATCTTTTTCTAGAAATTTCCACGTTTCAAGTTTCATTGCAAATCCCCCTGTAACCTCAATCTAACGAGTACTGAAACCGGGATACCTTTCTTTTTCGCTTCTTCTTTCAATTTTTCTTTAAGCTCTTGAGTAACGTGCACGTAGATGAATGGCTTCTTTCCACCTTCCATATTTTATTATATTCTTTGAGGGGATGGGCCCCATTTTTCGGTGCTACTTTCTTGTAACAAATCTTTAAATATCAAGAGAATTTCATAAAAAAATTATGAAAATTCAATTAAACTTACCTGTAAAACTTAAGGAAAGGGAAATTTTAAAGTTGGTTGAAAATGATTGGGAGATAGACAAGGTCAAACAACTTGAAATAAATTCTCCATTTAAGGGTTTGGTTCAATTTTCAACATATTCTGATTATGCCAACATCACGATAGATGCGGAAAGTGAAGCCATTGGTTTAGGTTTAAAATTATTGAAACCATTGTTTGGTAAAATCGAACCATCGAAAAATTTTTTCCGGATATTTAGTGCTACAAAAGATGAACTACTCAAGTTTTGTGAAATCATAAGTTGCGAGTTGCCTGAAGAAGATGAAGAAAAAATTGTGATGGAGTACGTGAAAGAACACGACATACCGAATTTTGAATTATACAAGAAGTTGTTGATGGCTAATTTGCGAAGTCTAAACATAAAAAAGGAAGATTTCCTTAAACAACTAGAAAAGTTTTCCATACCCAATTATTGGAAAGAAATTTACAGAAAACTTTTGGAGTGATTTAATTAACAAAAAAGTCTATTTATCTATTTACCTACTATTTCTTTTCTTAAGCTTACTTCGAATTGTGATATGATTCTCGGTTTTATTCCTCTCAAAACTCTTTCTCTATCTAATTTGATGATATCCCACTTTCCCTTCTCTTTTTCGTATACAATATAAAGCCACATATTGTTATTTCTAACAAAATTCATAAATTCAGAGAGAGTCAAAAAAACAAATCTTTCTTTTGGGAAATTTCTCTTTTTTACCTCTATCAATCTTTTATTTCCTTTCTCGTCAGTAGATTCAATGTCATACCCTTTTTTAGATTTTCTAACATCTACCGCTTTCCTTCCTTCCTTTTCTTCTTCTTTTATCACAAACTCCAAAACTTCAGACTCTTTCATACATTGAGATATTTTTCGAAAGTATTTAATTTTTAATCTATCCTAAACAAACTTTCTGCATTTCTTTCTTTGACAAATTGAGTGAAAATTTTCTTGAAGTTTTTATCTTTTTCTGCATAATAAACAAGGAAATCTCTTAAGAATTCATTAAGTTTCCTTCTCTCTTCGTCAACTTCTAACATTATTTTCAAATCTAACGGTGAACCACACTTCTTACAAAAATGAGATAAAATCGAGTTGTTTTCTCCGCATCTTTGACAAACTCTTATCCCAACTTTTTCTCCCTTCACTTCTTCAACTTTAATGCCATGCATTTTCAACAAAGCTTCGTCCACATCTTTCCCGCTCAAATGATAATACACAGAAGCCATTTTGGAATCCCTTGTCCAACCAAAGTGCTCTTTCATTATAGCTTCAGGCAAATGCTTAGCTAAATGAGTCGCTCTCGCATGTCTGAAAGCATGAGGATGGATTGGTTTTGTTATGTTGCACTTCTTAGCCAAATTTTTTAGTAAACTGTTAACTGCATTTGGCTTGATTCTTTTTTCTGGTGAAGGTTTTTCTAGACTAATCCAAACATAGCTTTCAGGATTGTTTTTGAATGGATGGGAGTCGAGCCATTCGAGCAAAGCTTTGGAATATTCGATTATTCTCACTCTCCTCCAACCTGTTTTCCCTGAAACCAAAATGTAACAACCAAGTTGATCAAAAGCTACATCCTTTATTTTCATGTTAAGTAGTTCTCCGATCCTGCAACCAGATTCATACAATATTAGGATTAATGCTTTATCTCGAATGTTTTTTGTATTGTTTGCGAGTAATTCAATTTCCTCTTTCGTTAAAACTTGTTCTGGCGGTTTCGAATTGTTTTTCTTGATTTTTGGTTTTATCCACTTAACAATTTCAGGATATTCTCCTTCCAAGCTTTTGTTGCTTAACCACCTGTAGAAAATTTTTATTATTCTCTTGAAATCATACTTTGTCCAATCGCTCCACTCTTCATTGTTATCAACTTTTATAACAAAATCTTCGATATTTTCTTTCCTAGCTTTTTCAAAACATCCTATCATACTGTGGATTGTTTTTAGAAATGACCAATACTTTTCTATCCTTCCTGTGCTATAGTTATTTAGCTTTAGTGTATGCTCGAATTTTTCTACGACATTAAAACACTCTGGACAAAGATCCTTGAACTTTTGTTTTATGGAAAGGATTTTAGCTTCTCTATTATACAAATCCTTCATAGTTATCATCCTCCCTTCCTAGCTTTTTAATCCGATAAGGGAGGGAGTCTAACTCCTCAAGCACGCCCAGGGTGGGATTTGAACCCACACGGTCTTACGACCACCAGCTCTCCAGGCTGGCGCCATACCAATTAGGCGACCTGGGCATTCAACTTAAAATAAATTTTAACTTA
>JAWBTN010000134.1:0-3186 GCA_039000415.1 Candidatus Aenigmatarchaeota archaeon
AAAGGGATGATTTATGATGTAACAGTTCCAAGTCATGTTATTTTAGTTAAGCGTGATAGTAAAGCTGTTTGGTCATCCAATCTTAATGTTTTAGAAGGTTGGAGCAATATTACTAAAACAGTAAATTCGAGTGGAACAATAGCTTTTAAATTCTATGCTTCTGATTTAGCAGGAAATTGGAATGAAACTGAAATTGGAATAATTAACATTACCCAAAATGAAAGTAGCGCTTTGGAAAATATTGCTCAAGTTAAACCTGAAATCAAGATAGAAAAAATTGAACATCCTTTATTTGTTAATGTTTTGCAAGAATTTGAAGTAAAAGCTTTTATTACTTCTTTTAATGTTACTACTAGCTTGCAAGCTCCACAAGAATTTATAGTTGAAAGCTTGCAAAAAAATTTAGCTCAAGTTGGAGAAAATGAAAGCTTTATTGTATCTTGGTTATTAAAAGCAAACAAATGTGGAAATTATACTTTAAACATTACTGCAGAAGCAAATGAAAGCAAGGATTTTAAAAGCTTTGATATTTTAGTTAAATGCGAACAAAAAAACACAGCTATAAATGCTTTTGTTTCTGTTGAAAATGTTACAAAAGAAAAGAAAATCTGGAAAAATGTTAAAATTTATGGAAATGTTAGTTTAAATGAAAGCATAACAAGCTCAAATGTTTCTATTGTAATAAAAGATCCTAAAGGGGAAATAATATTTCAAGATAAAGCATCAACTGATGGTAACTTCTTGTTCAATTTTGAATTTTTACCAAAACATTCTGGAACTTATAAAGCAGAAATTTTTGCTGAAACAGAGTTTGGTAATGCAAACAAAATTTTAAGTTTTGAAATTTTGAAACATGTAAAAATTAAACCAAAAATTAAACAAGAAAAATTCAATTATGGATTAGGAGAAAAAATAAAGTTTGAAATTTTTGCTATAGATGAAGATGGTTTACTTTATCCAAATGCAAGCTTAAAAGTTTTTCTTACTGATCCTGAAGGTAATGTTACTGAAGTCAATTTTACTGAAGATGAAATTGAAAAAGGAAAATATTATGTTGAGCTAGATACTGAAAGAGAATTTAGGCCTGGGTCGTATAGGTTAAAAGTTAAGTTAAGTTACGTGAGCCCTAATCCTGGAGAAGTTGAGATTGAAGAAGAAATTGAGTTTTCGGTTGGTTTAATTTCCATAAACACAAAAAAATCAATTTATCATCCACACGAGAGAGCAGAAATCGTAATTGTTGTCTTGAACAAGTTGGGAAATCTTATATCCAATGCTGATATTTCTCTTGTGATTACTAGTCCAGATGGAAAAGAAACACGTTTATCAACAAAAAATAAAGACATAAAAGAAATCCAAAAAGGAATCTACAGGACAACCTATAAAACAAAAGAAGAGGGAAATTATACTATGTTTGCTACTGCAAAAGCACCTGATGTGGAAAGTTCTATAACATCTCATTTCTTCGTGAGAAACTACTATGAGTTTGATATTCTTAGAGAAGTACCAGCTGTGATAGACCCATGGCATGGAGTTATGCAATCCTCTATAAAAATTATTTCATATCTGAATACAGAAAGTTTCGATTTAAAAGAAGTCTTGCCAAACAGTTTTGAAATTGTTGATTCTGGCAGAGCTATTGTTATTGAAGAAAATAATACAAAAGTTTTAATATGGAAAAATCTAACTAATGCTTCGGTAATTTCATATTCTGTTAGATTACCATTATTTACTCCCTATTTGTATCAATTGGGTCCTGCAGAAGTTAAATATACAGAAGAAGATAAAGAAAGAGTTTTTGTGGAAGCAAGACCTTGGTTACTCGCTGTCGATCCTCTAAATGTGATAGGAATGATTGCTTATGCTGATACTGTAACTGCTGGAATACCAAGATATAGAACATGGGATGGAAGTACTTGGTCAAGTGAATATTCAGCAAATAGTGTTGGTACGGCTGCGATAAACTGGATTGTTCTGAGAGCTTTCCCAAATGCTCAGGATAAACAAAGGTTTGAAGAATTTATATTGGCAACAAAAGATGCGAACAATGTTGTTTCTGTTCAGGTTTATAATGGAAGTAGTTGGAGTAACCCCATCACGCTTGTGACTCAAACAACTGCTTACAGAGGTTTTGATGTAGCTTACGAAAAACTATCAGGAAGAGCCTTGATAGTTTATGCTGATTCGACACCTGTTTTAAAATACAGAATATGGAATGGTACTGCTTGGAGTAATGAGTTAAGCGTTGGTAATACTAAAACTTCAAACGTTCCAAACTGGGTAAAGCTTGCTTCGCGACCAAATAGCAATGAAATAGCTTTGGTTTACTTAGCACCTTCAAACTTGAGTGCAATTATTTGGAATGGAAGTGCTTGGATTAATGAGCCAGAAGAAGGGTTAGAAAGGTCAACTAATTTAGCTAATGATGTAAATGAGGGTGATTCGGAAGCTTTTGATGTAGCTTACGAGAGTTTAAGTGGAGATTTATTAGTAGTATGGGGCACAGATGCTCCTCCATACTGGAGATATGCAACTAAACCTGCAGACTCTAGTGAATGGTCGATAAAAGACGGTTCTGCACTACTAGATGAAGCAACTCTTGTTGCTTTGGCATCTGAACCAAATACAAACAGAATAGCTTTTGCTTCCTACAGTGAATCCGCAGATGATATACAAGTAGCAATTTGGGATGGTGAAGCTTGGATAGATCTTTATCCAAATATTGATACAACTGCTGGTACTTGGGCTTTAAACGATAGGATGATTGAGGTAGCATGGGTAGGAACGCTTGGTGAGGCTGTAGTAGTTTATAATGATGGTTCTGCAAATATAGACTGGATTAACTGGAAGTATGGTCAAGGATGGGTTATTCAAGCTGACTATACACCAAGTGGAACAACTGGCATTGATAATTCAAATCAGCTTTACACCTTTCCAGCAGAAGATAAAATATTTCTTGCATATTCTGATGCCAACAGTGATTTGGGTGTTGCAACATACGATGGAGATAGCTGGGCATCTGTAAATCCAAGTCCAATAATTGAAGATTCTTTAAGCTCAATTGTTTATGAACCTTTCATGTTTGCCTTTAAAGAATTCATGGCAAACATTCTCTTTATTTATGATATAATACCAATTTACAACAACCAAGAAGCACAAAACATAGAATCTGGAGACCTACTAAAC
>JAWBTN010000135.1:0-3171 GCA_039000415.1 Candidatus Aenigmatarchaeota archaeon
AAGCCTGATCCAAACCTTCTATCCCAGTTTTAACCCTTTCCATAAAAAGAATTTGAGGTTACTTTAATTTAAACTTTATTTGAAAAGTTTTTCTTTAGGATAAACTACTATTCCTTTTCTTGCTTTTATTTCGAATGGGTAGATTTCTGTTGCATGGTTAGTTGCCCTCATCTTCCTTATTGTTATGCCCCTTGGAGATAATCCTGGAAAATAAGATAGTAAAATTATACCATCACAAGTGAATTCTTCTATTCCAAAAGATGATATAGCATTGGTGCCTTCTGGTATTTCACAGGTCAGTAGTGTGGTGCAATTAAGTTTTTTAAGCAATTTGTCCAACTCGAGTAAACTTCTCCTTATCTCCAAAGGTTTCTCGAAGAAAAGACTTATAACAGTCAAAGGATCTATCACAATCCTCTCGGCCTCGATTTTTTCAACATTCGTTTCTATCAAGTTCTTGAATATCTCGAAATCATAAATATCCGATTTTATCAACAACAATTCACCTTTTTTCTCCAGTTTTTCCAAAGGCCATCCAAAGGTAGTGAACATATATCTTTTAATCCTTTTAACGTCTTCTTCCAAAGAAATGTAAATCCCCTTTTCCTTATACATCAAAACACCGTTGACTAAAAACTGAATGGACAATATTGTTTTACCAGTTCCAGGAGTTCCAGATATGAGGATCGTCGACCATTTTGGAAACCCTCCTTTTAAAAGGACATCCAAGCCTTTTATTCCCGTTGGCGCTCTTTCTATTCCATCCATCTCTTTCATAAATTTAATTTTATCTTTGAGATATAAGAATAAAACTGAAATTAAAAGACGAAGTTTTTGTTCCAAAGTGCTTAAGTTATTTTTCAAGAAAATTTAATTAAATTTATGAAATCTCAAGTGGCTTTGGAATACTTGATGGTGATTTCTTTTGCTTTGATGGTTTTAGTACCTTACACCCTTTACCTCCAAACAGTTTCCCAAAATTTGAAAGATGATAACAATTTACTCGTAGCTTCAAGCTCAGTACAAAAAATAGGTCAAATGAGTGATTGGGTTTTCTCTCAAGGTGAGCCAGCTAAGGTAACTATTCTCCTTCAAATACCAAACAACGTTGAAGAGATATCTTTCAACGGTAAGATGATGAAATGGAGGGTGAGAACGAGCTCTGGCGTATCTGATATCTATTACTTCTCGACAGCAAACCTTACAGGCAACCTTTCAACAAACCCGGGCTACTACTATGTTTCGATTCAAGCCATGAAAGATGGGGTGAATGTGAGTGTTAGCTCAAGTTAGTTTAGAATTTATAACTCTCCTTTCTCTCCTCTCTATTTTTTTACTCTTGTTGATTTATCAAGGCTTTGGACTTCAAAACAAGTTGAGTTATAATAAGATTTTGATGGGCGCACAAGCTATAAGTGATCAAGTAGCTTCTGAGATAAACCTTGCTCTCAAAGCTGGAGACGGTTATTCAAGATTTTTCACCATTCCTCCAAAAATCTTGAATTTGATAGATTATACGATCGAGGTAAAAGATTATAATATCATAGTAAGCTGGGATGGAAACTATGTTAAATCTTCAATATTAACGAGAAGCATCTATGGGCAAATATTGAAAGGCAATAACTTTATAAAGAATGTGGATGGTTTAATATATGTCAATACGTAAGGGCCAAACTTTTACTTATGATTTTTTCATAGCTTCGAGTATCTTTTTAATAGTTTTAATTTTAGTGATGAGTAATTGGTATTTTTCAATAATTCAGACTCAAGAGACTATTCAAAGGAATCACGCCTTGAATACTTTGTTCTCGGCATCAGAAGTTTGGTTTAAAGATGGTTATCCAAGATTTTGGGATGTGGAGAACGTGGTGGAGTTAGGTTTATCTAACGACGGAACCATAAACAAAACAAAAATGGAACTTTTGAATTCTCTCGGATACTCTGAAGTCCTTTCTTTACTCAACAGCGATTTCAATTTATGTTATGAAATTTGGAAAAACGGAAGTTTAGTGTTTCGTTTTCCACAGCACGTAGATTTGGATTCGGCTAAAAATGTTTACAAACTAGAAAGGATAGGCATACTGGACGAACAACCTGTGAAAGTGGTGACTTTGGTATGGAAATGAAAGGTCTAGCTTTCACGATAGACATGCTTATTGGTTTAACGTTAGTTATAGCGATAATACCTTTATTATACTCCACACAAGAACCGAATCATCTAGAAACATCTTATCAAGTTTTGAATTACCAAGTAAAAGATTTGATGAATGTACTTTCAAAATTGAAAGTCAGTTCTTTCTTGAACACACCAACTATTTCAAAACTCTTCTCAGATGGAGTAATTTCAAACGAAGAACTGAATAAAAGTGTTTTGGATGTAATAGGAAGTTTTTGGTACTCTGGAAATAAAAGTATAGCATCGAACATAACTAAAGAAGTTTTGGAAGGATTGACAAACAAATGCTTCAGCCTACAGACACAAAATGAAACGATATACTCTTCTTGCTCTTCTATCCCGAAAACAGTGGCAGTCGCTAACAAACTTGAATCTGGTTATGAGTTGGGTAAACCCGTCTCAGGTTATGTTGCGAGAGCATGGGCAACTAAAGTGAGAAAAAACACTACTCAAATAATTATTTTCTATCCAGAAGGTTCAGGTTGGACTGCCAACAGACTTGAGATAATGAAAAAATTTACTTTACCGAAAAACATAACGATATACAACGCAACTTTGTACGTATCAATCCATTTCGGGACTTCAAAATCCCAAGCCCAATTCGAACAATTGAAAGTTAATGATGTTCAAAAGAAGAACGATGTTAACTGGCTTTATTTGCAAGAAGAAGCTTATGGTTTGGAAATCACCACAGCGGCCTACGGTGTTGTTGATGTCACGGATGAAATTCAACCAGGAGATAATTCAATTTACTTGGTAATAGGAACTCCAAACTATCATTCCCATATCCATCCTGGGATGAGGCTTATAGTAACTTACAGTTTGACACAAGAGCTTTCAACAGGGAACAAGAGCTTCAAAAAGAGGTATTACTTTGATAACGTTATAGGAAGAACAGGGGCATGGTCTATGATTTCTTTTTACATCCCAGAAAATGCAAAAAACGCCACAGCTATACTTCATCTCAAAGCTTTGGAGGTTGATGATACCAAAGA
>JAWBTN010000136.1:0-3155 GCA_039000415.1 Candidatus Aenigmatarchaeota archaeon
CTTATCAAGATTTGCTGAGTAACGTTAAAGATTTGCTGATAATAAGGTTGCAAAATGTTAACTTTTATTTGTCCGCTTATGTTATACTCGGGAGGAGCATAAGGTCCTCCTATCCTTTGAGTATAGTTCTCGCTATAATAGCAATAATCTCCTGAAATTCCTCCGTCCCACTTTTGTATTCCTACAGAGTAAGAGCAGTCTGGGTCTAAAGTTATGTTTATATAACCAGAAGAGTTTGTTTTTACATCACTCTTAACAGTAAAGGTTGAGCCATCTTTTGTGAAGAAGAAAGAAGCGTTTCTTCCAGAAGGTAAGTATTCATCTTTATCCAAATCTTTTATCCTAAGAACAAAAGTCCCTTGTGTTGTTCCAATTTCTCTGTCAATTTTTGTTGGACTTGAAACATACTCAACTTCTACGCTATTCGGATTAATTGTTATTCCTCCAGAACTTTCATTCTTATAACCCCAATAATCAGAAACGTTTATCTTATAATTCCAACTTCCTATTTTTCCACAATCAAAAGTTTGTAGGAAAGTTATAAGTCTTGGTGATAGGCAAGTTGGTGCTGCACAAATAGTTGAGTTAATAAGCTGATAGCCTGAGCCAAAATCTATCCATAAGCTTATGTTCAGTCTTTCAAAAGAGTATGCACCTTGGTCCAAATCTTGAACTACTGCTGAAAAGTTCCAGAGTTCGCCCCATCCAAAGTTGTTATCGCTGCCTAAGCATTCAGGAGCTCTGCATTTGCTTGTTGGAGTTAAAAGTGTTATAGTGGGATTTGTTACTATAACAAAAGAATCCTGCTTTTCAAAAATTTCAGAAGGTTCATAATACTGCTTCGAAGCGTTTATTCTTAAATTATGATAAGTCATCTGCCAATCTTCTGAAGGCATTCTTGAGCAAGAGTAAGTTCCGTTCTCATAATCTGTAACTTCAGAAGGCAAACAAGTTGAAGATGGGTTGATTTCTTCTGGATAAGCTCTAAATTCAACGCTTGCTCCTTTTACACCTCCACAATCGTCGCTAACATTACCAACATAAGTTATCAAATCTACGTTTCTTCTAAAGCTTTGATTGTTTGGTGCAATAACGCTAACTTGAAGAGGATAGGTTATTAAGGTTATGTAGAAATCTTCTCCGTAAGTTGAAGTAGAGTTTGTTGCTTTGTATATTGTGCTAGTTGAACCAAACTCTGCTCTCCATCTTAAGGGACCAATTCCATAATTGCATCTTGTTTCTGTTTTCGGGAAAGTATGGTTTACAAAACCTCCTGCTCCAACTTGTGGTATGGTTTCTTCTACTACAAAACTGTTTGGATTGTTTGGATCTGTAGTAACGTAAAACTTTATTGTTCCAGGTGTACCAACTCCCAACAAAACATTTCTGTCAGTATCGTAAATTCTTATGCTAAAAGTAACGTTTTCTTGAGAAGGAGCTAAGCTTCTGTTGAGCAAAGCATTATTCCCTTCTACTAAGGTTATGTTTACATCATCCTTTTGTACAGTAAAGGTAAGCAGGCTTGTGTTTGCTGATCTTTCGCCGTCGCTTGTGTTGAAGAAGAATTCAAAGCTTACTCCTGCACAGGCTGAGCTAAATGCTGGTGAAGGATAGTTAAATATAACATTACCTTGAGAAACACTTTGACTTCCCTTCAAGTAAAAGTCTGGCCAAGCAGATGCTTCTGGGCATGCTGAAGGAGCAGGAGTTATGTTTCTAACCCATAATCTAACAGTGTTTACATCTAAATCAGGATCGCTTAAAGTGACGCTAAACTGCCAGGATTCTCCCCAGCCTCCGTCTTGAGTATAAGAAAAGCTCGGGCTTGATAAGCTTGGTTTTGTTACAACAAAGAAAGCGCAAGGTGTTGGCGTGCATAAACCAGTAACTTCTGTCCAAGCTAGATTAAACCAGCTTACGTTAGAAGAGCTCATGTTAAGCTTGTAGTTTCTTGTTGGCTTGCTTGCGTTATTTATGAACAAGCAGCTATAGTATCCATTACCTTCGTTTACTAAAGGCTCGTCGCAATAATATTTCAAGCCAGTACCAACATGAGTTGCCTCAAAAGTTACATTAGCATTGGTTATTAAACCGTCTTTTGCTGGACAATCAGTTGTTACATTTCCTCTGAAAGTTATGTTTTCCTCTTCTCTAACAAACCTATTCTTAGTTGAGTTTGGAGAAACAACATAATTTACTAGTTGGCCAACAATTCCGATAGTAAACCTTTCACTTTCGTTGTAGTAATAGCATTCTCCACCAGCTCCTACAGTAGAATTGTAGAATGCGAACCATTCTTGATAACCAACATCAAACCTACAGTCTGGATCAAAGTTAAAAGTAACGTTTCCAGGCAATGAGGCATAGGTTTGATTCGAACCTACAACTATATAGTTTGTTCCATCTGTAGTAACGTTAAAGCTTATTCTTGCTTGGGCAGAGCCATAAGATCCTACAGGCTTGTTTCTTGTTAAGTCAAAAACATAAACTTTTAGAGGTAAGAAACCAGAAGCTCTTGTTATGTTTGTGTTATTTCCATAAACATAAATTATTGTTATGTTATCTTTTGTTATTTCTGGACCTGGTAAAGTTACTGTAACAGTTTGTCCTACTTCATCTGTCAAGTTAAACCTAAACCAATTATCATTGCCTACATCATAATAGGTTGAGTTACAACCATAAGGTTCAACAGTAAAGCTGCAAGTCTGCCACTCGCTACTTCCAGAAATTATTGTTGAATTTACATAACGCCAAGTTAAACCATCATCTGTTGAGACAAACAAGCTACAATTAACCGAGTCTAAGTCTGTATCCTTAACTTCTATGCTAAAGTTATACTTAGAACCCCATCCTCCTTTGCTTGGGTTTACTTGTGGATTTTGATAGCTTGGTGGAGCGTTTATCAACTCAAACCAATCATGATAGTAAGTTGTGTTTGGTATAAAGTACTCCTTAGCGCTACTTAGAATTATATCATAATATCCTGGAGGATGATAAATTGTGTCAAAAGTACAATTATAAGTTCCATTTCCCCAATCCTGCCATGGATAGCAGTTTTCAATAGTGCTATCGTCAGGTCTTCTAATTCTTATAGGATAACTTATTCCTTCTGTTGAATTTGGAACGCCTGGACTTTCTTCATCTATATATCCAGA
>JAWBTN010000137.1:0-3114 GCA_039000415.1 Candidatus Aenigmatarchaeota archaeon
GTAAAAAGTGATTTTATGGCAAAAAAAGACGAGCAAACTCAAGAAGAGCTTGAAATTGCGCGTATAAGGATACCGAAAGAAGGTGAAGTTTTGGGTAGAGTTGAGATGATGCTTGGAGGAGACAAGCTTAGAGTTGTTTGTGAAGACGGAAATGTGAGGATTTGTAGAATTCCAGGGAAACTTAGGAAAAAGATTTGGATTTTGGTCGGAGATTTGGTTTTAGTTCAACCTTGGAAAGTTCAAAGTAATGAAAGAGGAGATATAATTTTCAAATATACGCCAACGCAAGAAGGTTGGTTGAAGAGAAAGGGTTTTATTAAATGATATCATCCATAAAAATTCCTGAAGAGAGGCTCAAAAAATTTAGAATTTATTCAAAAGAATTGGAAAAACTTGCTAATTGTAAAATTAGAATAAATGAAGAGATAACAATTGAAGCGGAAGACCCAATAATGGGGATGAGAGTTAAAGATGTTGTGAAAGCTTTTGGAAGAGGTTTTGATTTTGAAGATGCTTTGAATTTGCTTGATGAAGAATATTGTTTAGAAACTATAAACGTTCAAGATTTTTCAAGGTCGAAGAAGAGGATGGTTGAAATTAAAGGAAGAGTCATAGGGAGGCAAGGGAAAGCAAAAAAATTAATAGAAAAATATACAAATGTTAAAATTACAATCTACGGGAAAACAATATCAATAATAGGGAAATGGGAAGAAGTGCAAAAAGCAAAAAGGGCTGTTGAAAGTTTGTTGCAAGGAAGGAAACATGGTACAGTTTTTAGAAGCTTGATGGAGGGAAGGTATGGTTGAAGAGAGCATAGCCGAAAAGATGGCAAAAGATATGAAAGAAGTTTCAGTAGCAGAATTTTTCGAGAAGAATAGACATCTGCTTGGTTATGAGAATCCGGCTAAAGCTTTGCTAACAGTTGTTAAAGAGGCAGTGGATAACAGCTTAGATGCTTGTGGAGAAGCTGGAATTTTGCCTGAAATAAAAGTTGTCGTTAAACAAACAAATGCAGATAGGTTTAAAGTTGTCGTGGAAGACAATGGTCCTGGAGTAGTTGAATCGAAAGTCCCTTACGCTTTTGGTAAATTTTTATATGGCTCGAAGTTCCATAGGATGAGACAATCGCGTGGCGTTCAAGGTTTAGGTATACATGGAGCAGTTCTTTATTCACAATTAACTACAGGAAAACCAACAAGAATCACAACTAGCACAGGGAAAGACATACATATTTTTGAGTTGATGATAGATGTAGTTAAGAATGAGCCAATAGTTCTTTCTCACAAAGTAGAAAAAAATCCAAACAAATGGCATGGTGTTAAGATAGAAATGGAAATTGAAGGAAGGTATGTGGAAAGAGCACAATCAGTTCTTGAATATTTAAGACAAACTGCAATAGCAAATCCATATGCTAGAATAATTTTTGACGGACCAAATGGCAAAATAGAATTTGAAAGAAGTGTAAACGAAATGCCAAAGCCTCCAAGAGAAATTAAGCCTCATCCTTATGGCGTTGAAATAGGTTTGTTGAGAAGAATGCTTTCAACTACCAAAACAAGGACTTTGGTCCAATTCTTAACTTCAGAATTTTCTAGAGTTGGGAAAAAATCTGCCGAGCAAATTTGCAAGTTGGCTAAACTTGAATTTAGAAGAAAGCCTCAAGAACTAACACACGAAGAATCTGAAAGGTTGCATAAAGCCATGCAACTTGTAAAGCTAGTTTCTCCGCCTACAGACTGTCTTTCGCCTCTTGGAGAAAAATTGATAGAAGAAGGTTTAAAGAAAGAGACTGGAGCAGAGTATGTGGTTGCTGTTACAAGGGCACCGAGCGTTTATAGAGGGAATCCCTTCTGTGTGGAAGTTGGTTTGGCTTATGGTGGTAAACTCCCACAAGACCAAACAGCTCAACTTTTAAGGTTTGCGAACAAAGTTCCTTTACTCTACCATCAATCAGACTGTGCTTTAACAGAAGCTACTATCGAAACAGACTTCCGTAGATATGGCTTATCACAATCAGAAGGTCAACTTCCTTTTGGTCCTTTAGCTATATTCATCCATTTCGCTTCAGTTTGGGTTCCATTCACTTCTGAAGGAAAGCAAGCTATAGCAAAATACCCAGAGATAATGAAAGAAGTTAAACTAGCTTTGCAAGATGCTGGAAGAAAATTGGCTTCTTACATAAGGCAACAGAAGAAGCTTAAAGAAAGGCAATTGAGAAGACAAATTTTTGAAAGGTATATGCCAGTAGTTGCCGAATGTTTGGAAAAGTTGGTAAATAAAGATAAAAAGTTGATTTTAAATAAACTTCAAGAAATGATTAAGAAGAAAGTTGAGGTTGTTGAAAATGGAGAAAGCGAAGAAGAAGCTGGAAGAGTTGGGAAATAAAATATGGAAAGACATAGAAAAAGGAGAAAACCCTAGCATACAAATTCCGATAAGGTCTTTGAGCAATGTTTTTTATGATCAAAAAACTAGGATGTTGATGCTAGGAAATAAAACCGCAAGCAGATATTTCTTTAACATTGCTCATGCCAAAAAATTCATGCAAACTCTTCTAGTAGCAGCTTTTTGCAAAGAGCTGATAGACCAAAATCTTCACACAAGCTTGAGAGATTTGTTTTATGCTTTGAAGAGAACTTTACCAAACTCGCAAGAAAATACTTTCAACGAGCAGAATGAAAGCGACCCAATAGTTGTCGATTTGGAAGTAACTTTAGATGTTTTAAGAGAGCAATTGCATTTAAATGCTGATGTGAGAGGGAGAGTTGTTGGTAATGTTGTTATAGAAGATAGAGGGGATTTGGTAGATTGGAGTAAGTTGGGAAGTGGAGGATGGGCAATTCCAAGCAACGTAGAAGATATAATTTTCAAGAAAGTAAAAGCTGATTACATTTTAGTGATAGAGAAGAATGCAGCTTTTGAAAGGTTGCACGAAGATAAATTCTGGCAAAAACACAAAGCAATTCTTGTAACTACTCAAGGCCAACCTGCAAGGGGGACAAGAAGATTAATTCAAAGACTAGCAACAGAATTCAACTTACCAGTTTATGTTTTTACCGATTTAGATGCTTACGGGCTTTACATTTACTCTGTAATAAAATATGGTTCAATAAG
>JAWBTN010000014.1:0-13642 GCA_039000415.1 Candidatus Aenigmatarchaeota archaeon
AGAATATAAAAGGATCTACAGTTTTCCCCAAGATGCAAACATCTGCCCAATGATAGGAAAATTTATAACTGTGAAAAGCTTAAGAACAGCAACTGCAAAAATACTGGGTACAGATACAAGCTATTTAGTAGGAGTTATTTTAAATAACACACCTCAATGCAGAAACATCTTTGATGAAGAGCTTAAGACTTTATTTTACCACACAAAGACAGTATTTGGCTGGATGGAGAAAGAATTCGCCTTAAGAGGCTATTTAAAACAATAACCTAAAATGGTTGTCCAGGATATGTTGTTTTGATAGTTTCTTCAAAGATTTGTTGTATTTGAGGTTCTATATCTCGCCTAATATTTCTTTGAATATCTTCAATGTATTCAGAAAAATCAATTCTTCCGAAATCTATTGCTTGAAACTCTTCAGGAGTAAAACCTCTACAATTTGGGTTTTTAGCGGAACCCCAACCCCCACTTGGACCAAAGTTTGTGAGCTGGGGTCTTCCTTGTTCGTGAATAATTCTTGCAAGCTTGCTGTTGAAACAACAGTAAACTTTAGATTTTTGTACACACTTTCCTAAAATCTTCTTTATACATCTTGAGCCAACGTAGTGGCAGTAACCAGATTCTTTATAGGTCGATGTGAGAATGTCTTGTGTATCACATCTAGGAGTAAATAAAGCTAAAGCAAGTTCTAGAGCTGCAATGAAAATTCCTGTAGGAGTAGCTAGACCAAGCTTAACAAGAATAGCTTGAGCTACAAGATTTACTGCTGCACTTAGTACAGGATCATCTATAGCCTGAGTCAAAGCGAACACCACTAATTGAGCTGCAAGTTGAGGAGCAAAGGTTTCAATGTAATTTCGTGCATAATTTGAAAACAAAAGATCTTTATTGATTATTTCATAACCTGGAGTCCCCGAAGTAACCTCTTTTGCCACTTTATCTGCAAGTACAGCATTACCCCATACTTTAGCTTGATCTCCTATAAATGTGGTAATATACTTATCACCTGAACCAAGTAATACTACACTACCTATTTCACCTGCCTGGTTATAAATTATCTGAACCTTTTCAACTTGAGCAATTAACTTAGCATGTTTTACAATTTCCATAGCGACATATATAGCTTTTATCGCATCACCCAAAGCCATACCAGTTGATCCAGTTGAATCATATAGCCTTCCTTTGGCTTCGTCACAACAATTATGAAACCCAGTTTGTAATCCAGAAGGGCGGCACCTCATTTTCTTACCGTTGAAAATATATATGGTTCCTTGGCACACTCCCTGTTCGTAATTCTGGTCTTCCTCCAAACCAGAAGGGGGCTCATCTGGGGTATCGGTATCTTCCATTCTACCACAATCGTAAGGAGAACAAACTTTTTGGCCATTGTAATCTATACAAGATCTTCCCAAATAAGGACATGTATACACTTCACTTCCCTCTGGAGGAACCTCGCATCTGTTAGTTGAAGAATTATAAGTAAAACCGGAAGGACATGAATAACTCGGATAAGTTACGCACTTACCTGATGATTGATCGTATGTTCCTATAGAACATGCATAACCAGGAGATATACTTATACGGAATTTACCGTACAAACCAGAACAACAACCACTGCTATCACATCCAGTCATTTGAACTGTTACTGTGCTATTTGGTGGTAAACTCCTAAAAACACTAGTCAAATCTTTTCCTCCACCACATGTTTTACCACTTCTATGATATTCCTGACCATTTATATAAAAAACTGCATAATCATTACCACCAAAATAGTCTAAACCTGCATAGCTTATAAGATGAGGATATCTAATTATAAAAGTCCAGACGTTTGAATTACATCCTCGGTATCTACTCCACTGATCAAGATCTCCGGTACACCATCCTGTTTGAAAAGAGACCGAATCAGGTTGCCATATTATTTCCGTAGGATGACATTTACAATACGAGTTATAACATGCTCTATACTGTTCATAAGTGCAAGGAGATATTGTATTTGGTCTGTAACCAAAGTTACTAGAAACATGCTGAATTACTTGATCTATATTATTTACATATACAGGATCCGATTCACATCTGCCAGTCGAAGGATTATAGTTACTCCCAGAAGGGCATGAAGCTGTAACCGAAGTATAACAAACATTTACATTCGGATCTAATTCAGAACCAGAAGGGCATGTAAAACTCGATTCTTTTACACATGAAACTAAATCTATCGGACATAAATATTGGGTTGTACCATTTACATTTAATTCTATACACTTTTCAACAATCGTATTGCTAGGATCTAAATCTTCATCCCCCGTAGCTTTTATGCAAAGCATATCAGTCTCATTATACAAAAATCCACTAGAAGGAGGACTTGGAAGAATTACCTCCTCACACATTTTAGTCTCAGGGTTCCATATACAGTTAGACGTACACTGCGGATAAGCTTTACACCTCTTATACACAGAATCATACAAATAAGGAAAAGGACAAGGCGACGTAGAGTTTGTCCCTTGAATAGGAGGATAAAAACAAAAACCAGAAGAAAAATCATATTCAACTAAATTCTGAGGATAAGGATCAGAAACCTTAGGACAATAAATACTACAAGCAGCATAAACCTTGATAGCATAAATAAGATCAAAAACACATAAAGCAAAAATCAAATAAAAAACAAGAATATAACGAAAAACCTTCCTCATGCTGAAAACCCAAATCGCTTTATATAAAAAATCTTAAAAGAAAGGAAGACAAAAGACTTTTACCTCTCCTTAAACAACTCAGTTAAAGAACTCTCATTAATCGGAATGCCCTTTTTCCTAAACTCGGCAAGCTTAGATATAACCTCATCGTACGATCTTCCCTCAGAAACCAACTCCTCTATCAAACGAACCTCAGCCGGATTAGTCGTATAAATAAAATAAGAATAAGGATCTACCATAAGCCTCATCACCCCACAACCAAAACTGTCCGAATATACAAAAATCTCAGAATACTTGGGACTATTATACTTAATAGTCTCAATCAACTTCAATAAGAAATTATCGTCCTTAAAAGGTAGTAACTTTTCATCAGCCGCTCTGGCAAAACTGCCCGACTCAAGATAAAACTTAAAAGCAGCATTGGAATTTATAACATCACCTACCCGACCAAACCTCTTTAAATCAAGTACATCCTGCGTCACTATACCAAAACTTCCAAAATACTTCCTCGCCCTTCTATATCCCTCCTCTATAACATCCTGAAAAGCCTTAGAATCCTGCAAAAACTGCCACGCCTCGTCAAAAATTATCAACCGGGGGTCCCTTCTGTCAGATAAATAAAGATCAAGTGTCACAAAATACATAACCGCAAGCGTAATAACATTAAACAAATCCTTAAACTGCTTAAGCTCCTCAAGCTCAAGAACAACAAAATCATCTTTAGAAATGTCAAAATTATTCTCCCCATTAAACCACTTACCGTATGGACCATCTGAAGTAAACTTCGAAAGATTAAAAGCAAGATGTGCCCCAACAAGAGCAAAATCTGCATGACAAACCTCTCTTTCCTCTTTACATAAAAGATCATAGTCGTCATAATTCTTAGGAAACTCTCTCAGAAATTCATAAACCGTATCTATCGTCGCATCAATACCCTTATACCTGATAGCGCTCCTTACCGCCCAGTCAACAATATTAACCGCTGTCTCAACAGAAACCTGACCAGGTAAATCACCAGTCTGCGTAACACACATCTGAGTTATTATCTGAACTATCACAGGTATGTCGTACTCAGGATCCCTAATTCCCTGAAAAAAATTAAGACATATATCAGAATCCTTCGTAAACTCAAGAAATTTACCACCAAACATTTTACACAACTTTTTGTAACTCCTTCCTATATCAACAATTCTAACCTTAACACCGTGCCCCAAATAATTCGAAACAATATAATTTACAAGAAAAGACTTCCCCTTACCACTAGGAGCTGCAACAAAAAAGTTATAGTTCGAACTCTTTGGCGAAAAGAAATCCATCCCAACAATCTGTCCCTTCCTTCCAACAAAAAGCATAACAGGCTCTCCTGTTCCCCTAAAATCACTTTGAATCGGAAGCATGTAAGAAAGAACCTTCGAAGGAAGTATAAAATGCCTGTCAAGAAAAATAAAACTCTTTTTGTCATACACGTAATTAAAAGGTAAACTATACACAAAAAGTGGAAGAGTAAGTACCGTCTCCTCCTGCATCACACACCCAAGCCTCTCCCATATCTTCAAAGCTTTATAGAAAGAATCATTGACCTTGTTTTTGTCCCTGTCATAAACCCATACGGTAATTATCACAGGAAAAAACTTCTCTCCCTCCTCTAAACTCGCTACAGCCCATATATACTCATCTATCTTCCTTTTAAGAGAAACTATAAACGATCCAAACGATTGCTGCTGAAGAACTAAATTAGCTTTTGAATGTATTTCTCCTTTCATATCCTTTATTATTACGGTGTACGTAATAAAAAACGGAGATCCTATCTGCAAAATGTCACCAGATACCCCCTCAAAACTACCACTTATATAATTCCCAAAAAACACATCAGCTTTAGGTGGAAGAGTTTTCGGAGTAAGACATCTAAAATAAACGTCATTTATTCTTAAATACTTGCCCTCTCGTACAATTTCAGTTTCCGAGTTTATAATCTGTCTATTAAGCGGAGCATAATTACAATAACCACTTAAACTCTTTATCTCATCTACACTAGCATTTATCCTTCCGTTTAAAAGTAGCCTCAAATAAAGAAGCAAATCAGAAGGTGTCATCTCAAAACAAGCAAGACCCGCTCCAATAAGACTTTCCTTGAAATTAGCTTTGATCTCTTTTGCCATGTCTATACCAACCTTCTCTAACGGAATCTTAACAGCAACGTAAACCCTAAAATCACGAACTTCCATTCCGTAAGGCGAATTAGAATAGAATTCCGCAAGATGCTGATAAGCCTTTCTTACAAAAGACAAAGCCTTAACCTTGCTTTCAACGTACTCCTTTAAAAAAGGAGATATATTACTGTCTGCATGAAGTATAAACTGAATCACAGTACCCTCAGGAAAAGGCGAACAAAGCAAATTTTTTATAACATTAACCCCTGTTTCAGAAAGAAAAGGAGGAGAAATACACTCAAAAATAAATCCTATCGTCTCATCCGCATTATAAAAAAACTTGTTTTCTTCATCATACGCTCTGTAAACAAGATACTTAGAAAATTTGTTTCTTCTAACAAGAGCTTCCAAATCACTTCGTCTTAAAGATTCATCTTCATCAATAAATGAGGATAAACCTATAAACCGCTTTAACGTCTCTAACATAAACTTCCCTCCCATCACTTGCTATTTTTATTTCTCCACAACGGAGGAGGTTCAAACGGATCAAGTGGTGTACCCTTTTGAAAATCATACAATCCATATCTACCAGGATTCTCTCCTTCAAGAATTGCAATCCCACGATATATCTTAAACATCAACGAATCTAAAGATTCAACACCACTTGAGATTGGAATATAATCACCATTCTTGTAAACAAGAACTATAGTAGGAACTACTTCAATACCAAACCGTGAAACTAAATCACTTCTACCTGTAATATCTACAACCTTAACCCTGACACCTCTAGCTATGAGCCTTTTCAAGATGTTATATTGCACTTCACAATAAGGACATCCACTCCTTACAAAAAATACAAGCCCATAATCATTAATTCTTCCAAACACTATCCGTTCAACCTCATTAGTCTGAAGAGCTAATCTACTTTCTATCCCCGGAACGTTAACCGGATAAACTACACCAGGTAAATATTGACCATACTTTTGAGCTACATAAGCATACACAGAACTAAAAAGAAAAGCCTTTTTTCTCAAAACATCAACAAGATTAAAATAATTGTACACATTTTCCTCAGTAGGCTCGCTTATAGCTTTGTTTGCATAATATTCAAATATCTTCCTAAACTCCTCAACAGGCATGTAAAGAAGCTCTTCATAACTGTATTCATGAAGAGGTTTTATACGAAGCTCCTCCTTCTTAGGTGGCTCTTTAGGTTCCTCTTTTTTTGGCTCTCTTACCTCTAAAGGAGGTTGTACCTTGATGATCGTAGTGTCATTATAAACTTTCTCTATTTTCTCCTCCTTTTTCGGATCCTCATACCACCACCAACCTCTTTTACCTTCAAAATACGGAAAATTGGCACAATAACCACTACAAACCAATACCAAAAAAATAATACTAACTAGAACCCCAAACATAGCTATCATTCGTATTAAAAACTTTAAACCAAAAAAGTCCTTTCTTATTTCGTTGAATTTGTACTTTGCTGAAAACTAGGCGGAATAGATTGGGCAATTCCTGACGGTTTTCCAGCGTCAATTATATCTTTTTTCAAAGGAACCTTTGGAATAGTATCCGGTGGGTTTAAGATAACGTCTGAAAGAAAAACGTATTTTCCTTTTTTAGCCTCCTCATTAAGAAGTCTAACTGCCTCTTCCAAGTTAGATCTAAGCTGTGCATCGTTTATTTTCCCGCTTACATAAAGATTTTTTAATCCGTTAATGTAGAAAGAAAAATCAGCAAAAACTAACTTCGGAACAAATTTTATGTGATAAACGTATAAGATTCCTAAGATCATAATCGTGTTAAGCGAGACAATCTTTAGATAATCAAAAAGACCTAAACCCTGCTTAGAAACTTCTTTTTTTCTTTCCTTTGAACTTTTTTCTTCTTGACTATTTTTCCTTTCCTCTTTCTTCTCTTCCATCTTCCAAAACCTCCCCTTCAAGATCTTCTTTCTTTATCTTTTTAGAAAAATAGTTCACAACCTTTTCACCTGTAAGAGATACTCCACTTGTTGAAAAAATTTCGCCAAAAATGATAAGCTTCTTTTTAGGATAATAATAAAAAATCCCTGGATACTCCCCCTCGTAATAGATTTCATAAACTCCTTCTATTTCAGACATTTTAACATCAACAATCTTCGTATTTTTGAAAATCTCTTGGACCTCTTTTTTTACTTTCTGAAAAGAATACGTAGCTTTTGCCTGCTTTTTCTTGGCATGCAAAGGATTTACGTCTAACACAACCAAAAACGAGCAAGAAATTAAAAACACTAAGCTAAAGTTCAGCAAAAAAGTTTTTAATAGACGTAACATCTAATCTCTCCACAACCTTTATCATTTTTGCCCTATTGTTATTCAAAATAACAAATGGTAGCCCCTTTATTCCGTATCTAAAAATCAACTCCTTGCCTTTGCTAACTAAAGATTTTCCTTCTTCACAAGAAATGTTCGGTGCTTGCCTTTTAAAAAACCTATCTATCTTCTCTTCAGGATTTAAACTTGTCTTATCACATAAGACCCCAACTGAGATCTTTTCGCTAGTTTCAGAAAAGCCAACAGGAATAAAATAAACATCTACAAGTTTACCTTTTTGTTTTTTCGCTAAGGCAAAAATAAAGTCCTTTACATGAACACAAGGACTGCAATTAGGATCAGAAAAAATCACAACCTCAGCATCAGGTTCTTTTTTTACTCTATCTCCTAAAGAAATCTTTATCCTCGCAAGTGATTTAATATTTTCAAACTCAGATAGAATCTCTTTTTTTAAAAGCTTTTTTCTTGCTTCAAAAATCTTTCTCTCTTCAACCTCATTTTTTACTCTACTAATCATCCTTTCGCTTAATTCTTTTGTCTTTTTTGCTGTAAGATTTACATATTTTTTACCATCAAAAACCCAGAAATTGCCCGAAACAAAAAAGTTATCTCCATAATAAGAAACATACTTCAAAGCAAAATCATCAGCCACTGCTTTTGAAAAAGAAATAGAATAAACCACTTCACATACCAAATTATTACCTACTGAAATCGGAGTTACTGTATATACCTTGACGTTTAAGTTCTTAGGTTGAAATGTGTCTTGCAATCTTGAAGTTAGTTCTTCCTCAAAAACCTGTTTTATTATAGAAACCGCTTCAGCTAAAGTACAGTCAACTCCATACACATTTTTTCCAAAAAAGAAAAATCCACATATTGCTAAAAAAAGAGATAAAATTCTCACTTAAATCACCTCAAAAAAGTTTTTTTATTTTTTAGAAACTATATTATTTTGAGACTGTTTTTGAATTTTGATGATTGGAGACGAGAAATTCAAGTTCTTTTTTGATAAAGGTTTTTATTTTTTTGATAAATTCAATGTATCCTGTTTTGCCGTGTTTTTCTATGTAAATTCTTTCAAGAAACTCTTCCCATTTAGCCGTCATTTCTGGGCTAGAAATTTCTTCCTCACGAAGAAAAGAAATAAGCTCTCTCCCTTTCTTGGTAGAAATGAGACTATTCTTTCTTCTTTCTACGTAACCTCTTTTAATTAAAGTCTCGATTATGCTATCTCTTGTTGCTGGGGTTCCAAGTTCCAGTTTTTTCATCTCGTAGATAAGGGAACCGTCAGTAAATCTTGACGGAGGCTTGGTCTCTCTTTCTTCTACGTATAATTTATCCTTTTCAACCACATCATACCTATTCAAAGGAAATTCTTTTACCTCAACTTCTTCTTTAAGTTTTTCTTTCTCGTCTTCACTGCCTGAATCTTCAAAAAATACTCTTTTCCAACCTAGATCAACAACTTTCCTAAACCTTGAAGTAAACACATATTCTCCAAGCGACGTTTTTACAATAATCACAATATACTGATAAGGATCCATAAAAGAGGCTATAAATCTAGTTTTTATAAGGTCAAAAATCTTCTTCTCTAAACTCCCCTCTGGTAAAGAAGGATTTGATTTAAGAGGAATAATTGCGTGATGGTCTGTAAGTTTGGCTTTATTAAAAACATGCGTATATGAACTTGAAACTTTCTGTGCAATATCAGAATGTCCTAAATCAATAAGTAGTTTTTTTACGAAAGGTACCATATTTTCAGGTAAGCCAGTTGCCTCAGTACGGGGATAAGAAATAACCTTATAATCCTGATAAAGTCTTTGAGCTATCTTGTGTACTCTTTCAGCTGAAAGTTTATAAAGAGAACCTGCAACTTTTTGTAGTGTAGATAAGGAAAAAAGCTCAGGAGGACTTTCACTTCTTTTCACTTTTTCTATACTTTGAACTACGCCAACTTTTTCCCTCTTCAGCTTTTCTAAAATTTCATAAGCCTCCTTTTCCGTAAAACCCGGAATTTGATTTAAATCTTTTTTCTTTACGAAATCTTCTTTTTTCAAAACACCAGTGTAAACAAAACCGCTTGAAAGATGCTTAAACACTCCTTTCACAACGTAATATTTTACTTTCCTAAACTTTTCTATAATCTCGTCTCTTTCAACAACTAGTCTTAAGGTTGGTGTTTGAACTCTTCCAACAGACCAAACTCCATCTTTTTGACTGTTTGTTTTTGAAGAAAAAAGTAGTGTGACCGCTCTTGTAAAGTTTATTCCCACTAAAAAATCTGCATGCTGTCTAGCAAGAGCACTGTAAAAAAGAGAATCAAACTCTTTTGCACTAAGTTTTCTTGACATTTCTTCAAGTAAAACGTCTGCAGTTAAAGCCTTTGAAGTCCATATTCTGTAAGTTTTATCCCAATTACTCCAACCTGCATGAAGTAAAATGAGCCTTCCTATATTTTCTCCCTCTCTTCCAGGATCAAGAGCAAGATAAAGTTCGTCAGCTTCTTTTAAAAGTTTTTTAATACTGAGAAATCTTTTCTTTGCTTTTTCATCCCTTAGTTTGTATCGAAATCTTTCCGGAAAAAGCGGTAAGTCATCTAAACTCCACTTCCGAGGAAGAATGTCGTCATCTATTTCAAAAAGATGTCCCAGTGCGTATGTTAAAGCAATCTTACCTTCTTTTGGCAAAGTAAGAAAAAATCCCTCTTCTTTTTCTTCAAATCTAGTCCGAAATTTTTTTGACAGTTCAAAAGCTAAGTCTCTTGCAACGCTGTACTTCTCAGTTAAAATAACTTTAATAGGTATCCCTCCTTTTAACTTTTGTAAAAATTATAATTCCTAGGCTACGATTTCAAAGATTTTTTATTACGAGATCAGGAATACAGCTAAGACTTATACCTGTTGCTGACAAAATATGATCTCCTTCGCTAGGTCTTAACTGAATACTCGACAGGAAAACTTTTTGAATAACTTCAATTCCTATCTTTTTATAAAACGGATCAGAAATACTTTTCCAGGTTTTCGGTTTTACTACTTTGACGTCATAATCGTTTGCTGTAAAAAAACCAACAAGGTACCCTATAGCATTTTGTATTTTTGCAACGGTAAACCAACTTGCCGTCTTACCAGAGAAACAACTTGACTTCTTCCCGTTTTTGCCAAAAAAGAGGAAATCTTCAACCACAATTTTTACTTTCTCTTTAGATTCCTCTACTAATTTGATACTTTCCAAAATTACCTTTGTAACTGTTTTTCTATCCTTTGTGTAAAAAGAGTAAACTGATCCAAAAAGAGGAGATAATTCGATCAATCCTTCGTGAATCAAAATACCCAGAAATTTTCTTTTTTCCTTGGCATTCTTTAAAAAACTCTTCTTTCTGAAAGATTCTGTAAAAAAGCTTTTTACACGAAAATTATCAAAAGACAGCTTGAGGAATACAACTCCTAGTGAGTTTCTTATCCCCGTATCTATTCCAACTAGAACGAAATCAGGCATTGCAAGAATTCAAAATCAAGTCTGTAGCCTGCATGACATAGCCTTTAAGAAAAACTCCTGTGGGACTAAAGTACTTCTTTAAAAGAAGATAATCGTCATAGTCAAGAGGTATTCTTATTTGACGGTAAGGCTCAAAGTCTTTTTCTTCTTGCAACAAACGTTTTCTAAAAGGAACCGGTCTTTTAAGTAAAAAGACTTCTTCTAGATGATTTTTTCTTAAGTTTTCTGCTGCTTGAGGAATAAGATTTTTTTCAAGGTTTCTTAGAGATTCAACTAAACTATCTACAACCGCTCTAAGAAACATAGTAAAATTAGAAAAAGGACTTAATTCGATTGCTTTCAATAGTTTATCATATTCTTCTTTTGAAAGCCATGCATGTACCCATCTTTTAGGACAGACCTTCTTTTTTTGTTTTTTTGTGTCATTAAAAAGACGGTCCGATATAAACAAAGCAATTCCAGCTTTTTTGACAAATTCTAGACTAATTCCTGAACAATTTTTTCTACGCACTTTTTCCTCCTAGGAATTTTTATTTTCTCTATCTTTCTTTTTAGTTCCATAACTTCAAGGTAAAACTTGGTAACATCATCACTTTTTGAAGAATTTTTAGAGGAAAACGAAAGGATAGTGGATATATATCGTTCATTTGGTAAAATTTTTCCTGACTCGTAGTAAGAAGCTGAAGATATTGCTACTCCTGCTTTTTTAGCTGCCTCCTTAAGACAGATTCCACTCTTTTTTCTTAACACTTTCAGCTTCTTTCCAAGATCTGCCAGCATACTTTGAACTTGACTTTTTCTTTTCTCTTCTTCTTTTTTTACTTTCTCTAAGAAACGCTCTTTAAACTCGGTATCTAGTACACTACGTAAATCTTTTAAGACGTCATCGATGAAAACTATTCCTTTTGTAGAAATCTTTCCTCTTGGCATATATTTTCCCCTTTTCTGTTGTTTAGTTATTTTTTTCAATTAAAATGTAAATTAACAATGAAATATGAAGGAGGAGGTATGCGCCTTGGAGAGAGGTACGATAAAGTGTTGGTTTTATGTACTAGTTATCAGCAATTAGATTTCATAAAGGCTAATGTTTCTGAGTGTGTGACTACGAAGGAGATGGGGGCTTTTAGGATAGTTCAGAAGATGAGGGATGGGGAGATAAAGATTGCGGCAGGGACTGACGTTTTTTGGACTGGGATAGATATTCCTGGGAGAAAGGCCATTGTAATGACCAAATTACCTTTTCCTGTTCCTGAGGGTTCTGAGAGTGATGAGAAAGAGTTTAATAGGTGTTTTGGTACAATGTTTCATAAGTTCAAACAGGGTATTGGAAGAATGCTAAGGAGTTCTCAGTGTGGAGGGGAGATAATCATTTTAGACAATAGGTTGGTTGGGTATAAGGAGTTGACAAATTATTTTTCACAATTAAAGAGTTTAGGGGCATGCGTGATATACGAAGTGAATAAAGGGAGGAGTTGCAGGAAGAAGGAAGAATAAAAGATAAGGGGTCTAGTTTGTTTTAATTAACGGATTTCGATTTTTAAGTGGTCTTTGGTGTTTGGGTTTTCTAGGAGTACGTCTAGCCAATAGGCTAGTCTTTTTGCATTAACAAGGTCTGGTTTATCTGGTACGTACGAACTTCTGCTTTTAACGAATTTTCCTCCCTCGCCGCCAAAGACGAATTTTCCTTTGATGGCATCACTTTCTTGGAAGAGGATTCATTTTTCGTTTTTTGAAACTTTGCGTTCAAGCCAATCATGGTAGTGGTTTTCAATTATTTTAATAATTTCGGGGTCGTTTTTTCTTAGTTTTATTTTAAGAATATCAGGGTGTCCGTGTGTGAACTCCTTAAGAAAATGAATAATACCATATGTTCCTGAGAAGCTATATTCTTCTAGAAGTTTATAGTCGTTGATTATCAATACTTCAAGTAAGTTATATTCTACGCTTGTAACTATAGCATCACAGATGCCATTTGCATAGAGCCAAGTTCCAATTCCGTGGGGTGCATATATAATTGTTTCGTAGCCTAGGTCTTTTAGAATTGGCGTTATTTTTTCTTTTTTGTGCCAGTCAGAGAGAGAAAGGGAGACGTAGATTTTTTTGAGGTGTTTGTGTGAGTCAAGTAATTCGATGAGTTTTGGAGAGTTTTTTGGACTAGGTCTTCTAACGATCCTGGTATTTTGAAACAGGAAACGTCGTTTTTTTCTGGGTTGATTTTAGTTAGTTTAAGATCACTGTAAGGTTCAAGAACGACGACTTCTGTAACCATCTCTTACCTCCTTGTACTGTTTTTTATTATATTAATTTAGAATTCAAAAACAACTATTTGAAAAAGTTTTTAGGGTCTAAGAAAGAGTGGAAAAATAAAAAGTGATAAAGACGGTTGTTGGTGGTTCACTTTTTCCAGAAGTGGGCCACTTTCAAAAGCGACATTGTTTTAGGAACATAATTTTTTGGGTCTATCTGAAAAAAGAATATGTAGAAATATTTATTGTAGTAAAAAAATGGTAAAATTTTAAAATTCTTAAACCACCCTGTAGCTTATAGGATAAGGTGTTAAAAATTTAAAGTGGCCCAGTTCCCCCCTCAAGTGGGCCACTTTACGGACTGGTTTTATTTACGTATTATAAATTAAATTATTGGAAGTGTGAAGGTATTCAAATAAGAAGATCGTTCATATCTAGCAAGTTTAGAGAATGTTCTTCTTGATTTTCTTGTTGTGGTTGGGTAAAGAAGAATAATTCTGGGTTTGATATAAAGGACATTAATTTATTTTCCCATTCTGGTTCTGGGGTATTTTTTAGTAGTACGTCTAAAAGGGTTTCTATAAAAACAGCAAGTAAAGTTTTTCTCTTTATTCGTTTTCTAAATAGTTTTGAAGCTTGGGCGTATTTTTCAGGGAGATAGATTCTTATTCGTAGTTCTAGGCGTTTTTTTGAGGTCATTTTATACTTCTTGCTTGATTTGTTCTTCTTCAGTAGAAGTAGTAGAAGTT
>JAWBTN010000015.1:0-13467 GCA_039000415.1 Candidatus Aenigmatarchaeota archaeon
TTCAGTTTGCAACCAGAAACGATTTATTTGAATTGGACAAACTGTTACACATCAAACTTGACTTTAAATTCAACCTTCAACATTTCTATTGTTTTTGAAAATTCAAGTCTTCTTTTTGCAAATTACTCTCAATCACAAGGAATAAACTTGATTCTAAAAAATAATACAGGTAATTTTAGCAACATAACCACGATCAACACATCAGAGTCAAATTATACCAATTTCACCTTAATTTTAAATACAAGCCTGGCTATGCCAGGTAGATACGAAGCAGTCTTTTTCGTTAAAAATGTCACAAATTCGAGTGAAAATGTAAGTATAAAAGTAATCGCTGATGTACCTATAGAAATAAACCACTCTACTGGAATTGGTATCTTTAATGGTAGCCTGCCTGAAAATGCTACATATCACTCTTTCTATTTCAATTGTTCTGCCGTAGAAAATGTTACAAGTATAAGCGTTCATGTTGATGATAAAAGTTTGAATATATTCTTGCTCGCTGATGGTAAGTTAGTAGCGAAATCAATAGAAGATGAAGGGATAGCAAGTCATAGCTTTGTTAATTCAAGTGCAACTTACGAAATTAGAATTTATGGTTCTGGTATCAATTACACAGGAAGTGTAACTCTTTTGACTTTGAATTCTAGCTTGAATGAAATAGATTTTGGGACACAAAATGTTACAAACAAAACTATAACAAAAACTTTCAATTTAACTAACGAAGGGGGCATTCCTATTTACGACGTTTCACAAGATGTTGAATTATACTATGTGAAAAAGTTTGAAGGAAACGGCTCGAAGAATTTCACAGTATTTTTGCCGAATTCTTCGATAATAGGTAGAATTAAAGTAAGGCTTGTGTGGGAAGGTGAAGGGACTTACAACATTTCAGTTTACAATCCCCTTGGAGAGTTGGTTGGAAGCTCTTCTCAAAAATATGTTGGGGCTGAGATAAGTAAAGTAGAAAAAGAGGAATTTTTAAAAATCGACAATGTGGCTAAAGCTGGATGGTGGAGAATTGAAGTCGTTAACACAACAGGGCATCCAGATTATAATCTCATCATTCAGGCTTTCCTGAACGAAAGTAAATGGATATCCACAAATTTCTCAAATTATGTTAATAAAACTTTTGACGTTCTTGGGAAAGAAAACTCAACAAAAACTGTGGAAGTAAATTTAACTATACCTAATGATGCTATTAGCGGGGAGTACGAAGGATTCTTAAGTTATATCGCGGTTAATGGTGGTGAAGTCAAAATTCCTATTAAACTCAACATAATTACACCTGTTTTAGTATTGAACGATTCCATGGAAGATCTCGATGTAATCATAAAAGAAAATTTTGGTGTTGATTTAACCAAAACTATTTATTTGAACATAAGCAACTTGGGGAATCAAAATTTGAGTTTAACTTTCCCAAACTCTTCTCACAGGCTAAACTGTGTTTCTGGTTGTAACAATTCTTATTTCGCTTTACTGAATTTCAACACAACAAATGAAATCGAAGCTGGAAATTCAAGCTTAATACAAATAAATGTAACTTTCAACAAATCAATGCCAAAGAATTCTTTTTATGCTGGTTGGATTTTAATAGATTCAACCAACGAAGATTCAAATTTAACGAGTCATCCTTATCCTTTCTTCAACGTTTCCATAAAATTAAATCTAACAGATTGGCTGAATTTAACCATAGTTGAAATCAAAAGCGTAGATTATGGAAATGAAACGATCAACACTTCTTCAAAGGCGAGTTGGTTTAATGCTACATTTTCATTAAAATACGTAAACGGTACCGAAATCTTTCCTCAAAGTGAGTTATTCAATTTAAGCGATCCTAATAAATTGAAATTAAGACTATATGAGCCAACAGCTTCACACCTCATCGTTTTGACGAATTTCAGTAATATTTCTAATTCCACGCATTGGATTTTGAATATAAGTTTACCTCCAAATTTACCTGGAGGGAATTATTTTATCCGAATTAATTTAACTTCTAATAATTTAACTTCTAATCCTTCGGATGTTTATAAAGGGGAAAATTCTGACGATAAAATACTTATCATCGATGATGTTGGTTTATGGATGAATTTAACTTCATATCCCTCTACACTTCAAACCGGGGAGAGCGGGATCGTAAATGTTTCAATAAAAAATCTTGGACCAAGAAACGCTTCTAAAGCTCAAATAATTTTCGAAAAATGTGGTTTAATAAGTAATGTGACTTTCTTCAACTCTAGTTGCCCTTTAATTGAAAACACAGCTGATAAATTTAATTTCACTCTTCCTGGCTACAATTATACCGGTTGTTACGTTGCGTGGAGGATAACAGCTGGAAATACAACCGGTAGTTGCACGTTTTGGATAAAAGGAACTTATGGATTATGGTTCGGTAATTTATCCTCAAGTATAACTATTACTTCACCTACAACTACAACAACCACTACTATTCCCAACATTACTACAACCACTACTATTCCCGCTGTTACAACTACAACAACCACTACTATTCCCGCTGTTACCACATTGACGAACGAAAGTTTCAAAATACCATTTATCACACCAGAAAATCCGGCTATCTTGAACATCACGAGGATTGATGTTTTTAAAGTTTTCAAGATAACGATATTCGTGAATAAGAATGTGAGTAATGTTCAAATTACGTTGAAAGAAGCCACAAAACCACCAGAAGTTGACCCGCCTATAACTGAAGAAAAAGGATCTGTTTTTAAATATTTTGAAATTTCCTCTCTTAACTTACAAGAAAGTGATGTGGTTGGTATAAACATAGACTTTCAAGTTGAGAAATCTTGGTTAAATCAAAATAATGTAAACCCTGCGACAATTTCACTTTACCGTTACCATAACAATTCTTGGGAAAAGTTACCAACCAGGAAAACTGATGAAACTGCAAATTATTTCTTCTACAGATCTCTTTCTCCTGGATTTTCCCTTTTCGCTATAGCTGGGGAAAAATCCAAAACTTTTCCGGTTTGGTTGATTTTAGTGGTAGTTGGTGTTGTGGTCGGTGTTCTAGTTTTCTTATTCTGGCCTGTTGAAGAAAAACCAAAAATTGAGAAAAAAGAGGGTGGGAGGAAAGAGTGGGAGGAGTTGAAGAAGAAGTGGGAGGAGTTGAAGAAGAAGATCAAATGAACTTTCTCCTGCTTTCTAAGAATTTTATCTGAGACTCTATTTTAGCCAATTCTTCCTTCAATTTTTCTTTAATTTGGAAATTTTTTGTTGAAGATATCTTACTACTTATTTCAGCTCTCTTCGCTTTCAATCTTTCTATTTCTTCGTTTAAATCTCCTATCATGATCATCTTAAGGACGTTGTGAATAATTTGTAAACTTGTAATGTTATTTTGCTCTTGAATTCAGGCTCCAACTCAGCCAATTTATCAAAACTGTTAGCTTCCAAAACTTTTTTCATAATATTCTTAGCATCTTCAACAACTTTTTCCACAAGCTTTGAATCTAAGTTTGAATACCTAGTAACAACGAAAGAGATTATTTTATCGATATTACTTAATATAACACTCTTATAACCTTCAAGAAAATTTTTCTCGAGAGAAGAAGAATTCAATTTCCTCTTAACTTCAATCACTTTATCCGTAATTTCATCTCTATGTTTAAGTATGAGAAAGTCACAAAAGTTGTTCTTGAATCTTTTGGAATCAAGGAGTTCTTGTGTAGCTATGCACAGACCTATCGGAAAAAGATCGTTTATAGTGACACCCATATTATCTATTTGTATTCTTTAAGTTAATTATCCTGTTTTCGAAAAATTTATATGGTTTACCAACCTAACCTTAAAGAAAAGGTGGTTGGATGAGCATAAAGGAAAAAACATTGAGGGTGCTCCAACAGTACATAGATCAAAAATGTCTCCCTTATCAAAAATTGGTAGTTGTGGATTTTGAAGAATATTCTAAAGAAGAGTATGGAAGCTATAGAAGAATTTATTCGGTTTATGCAAGGCAAATGCCGGAAAATAAACCCGTAAATTTCAAAGTTTATAAAGAAGATTTGGAACCTTATTTGAAGGTGTGAAAGAATATTCTAGCAATAGCTGAAACTTACAGGTTAGTATTTCCTATTCTTGAATTAAAATTAATATATACGTGAAAAATATGTTGAGATCACCTATAATAGTTACACTTGGACACGTGGACCATGGAAAAACAACTTTACTCGATAAAATAAGGGGCACTGCTGTAACAAAACTTGAACCTGGAATGATAAGCCAACATGTCGGTGCGAGCTTCATACCTCTTGAGACTGTCAAGAAGATATGTGAAAAGCTTATAGAGAAGTTCAGGATAGAAGTTCAAATTCCTGGGTTATTATTCCTAGACACTCCAGGCCATGCTGCTTTCATAACTTTGAGGAAAAGAGGTGGTGCTGTCTCGGACTTGGCTATCTTAGTTGTTGACATCACTGAAGGCTTTCAAGAACAAACTGATGAAAGTTTGAACATTTTAAAAGAATTTAAAACACCTTTCCTAGTAGCAGCTACCAAAATAGACAAAATTCCTGGTTGGTATTGTTTCGAAAGTTCTTGTTTTCTCGACAGTTTTAAGAGACAAAGTGAAGATGTGAAAGATGAGCTTGATAAAAAAGTTTATGTTTTAGTATCACAACTCGCTGAAAGGGGGTTTAATTCTGAAAGGTTTGATAGAATAGAAGATTTTAGGAAGCAAGTAGCCATAGTACCATGTTCTGGTATAACTGGTGAGGGAATACCAGAGTTGTTGATGGTCCTAACAGGCCTCGCTCAGCAGTTCTTAAGAGAAAGGCTACAACTTTCCAACACAGCTTTGGGCACTGTACTAGAAGTTAAGGAGACAGTTGGTTTTGGTACAACTATAGATGTTATACTTTACGACGGTAAAATCTCCAAAGGAGATTACATAATAATAGGGGGGAAAGAACCTTTAGTCACAAGGGTCAGGGCTCTTCTTAAACCAAGACCTTTGCAAGAATTGAGAGTAGAAAAACAATTTGAGAGTGTGGATGATGTTTGTGCTGCTGCTGGAATTAAAATAGCAGCACCAAACCTAGAAAATGTTGTAGCTGGTTCGCCGATAATAGCTGTTAAGAGTGAAGAGGAAATAGAAAAAGCTAAGGAGAAAGTACAAGCTGAAGTTGAGGAAATACAGTTCATAAAAAATTTTGATGGGGTTGTTGTCAAAGCCGACACGCTAGGTACTTTGGAAGCTTTAATAAAGTTGTTGGGTGAAAGAGGTGTTCCTATTAGAAAAGCAGAAGTTGGTAATGTTAGTAAGCAAGATGTGGTCGAGGCTGATGGAGTTAAGGATAAGGTGAGAAGAGCTATACTGGCTTTCAACGTTAACGTCTTGGAAGAAGCTAGGAATATGGCCAGAGACTTGAAAATAGATATATTCCAAGGGAATGTGATTTACAGAATTGTGGAAGATTATGAAAAATGGGTATCTGAATTTAAAGAGAGGGAAATACAGGAAAAGTTGGAAAAAGTGACTAGACCTTGTGAAGTAATCATACTTAAAGGATGTATTTTCAGGAGCTCAAATCCAGCAATATTCGGTGTTGAAGTTAAAAGAGGTTTACTCAAACCTGGAATTCTTATGAAGAAGGATGGAAAGATAGTTGGTAGGGTGAAAGAGATTCAAAGTCATGGACAAACAATCCAAGAAGCTAGAAAGGGGGATAAGGTTGCAATAAGTATGGAAGAGCCTGTCGTTGGAAGACATATAAATGAAGGGGATGTTTTGATTTCATTTATAAGTGAAGATGAACTGAAAATTCTTAGAGAAGTTTTTAATAGATTAAGTGAAGATGAAAGAGAGATGTTAAATTTATATTGATTTAAGTTATATTATATTTTATGATCTCGAATGCTTTTAAAATTTTGATGTTTTTTATGGTCTTAAGTACTATTATTATTACTATCTCAGCTTTCGCAGAAGAGCTACCGAACCCAGGAATTTTACCAGATCATCCACTTTATCCATTCAAGAATTTTTTGGAAAAAATAAGGCTTTGGCTAACTTTTGATCCTGAAGCAAGAGTAAGGTTCCGTGCTTTTTTAGCTGAACAAAGATTAGCAGAAATCAATGCGATGATGCAAAAGAGAAAGTTTGAGTTCGTACAGAAACTTGTAGAAGATTACGAAAGAGAATTGAACGAAATGGAAAATGAAACAGAGAGAACTTCCAATTTTGAAAAAAATAAAACAGCAATTTTGGAGCATGTATGTAATACTACTTATAAACATATAGCCGTTTTGGAAAGAGTTTTAAGTAGATCGCCTGAAGCTGCGAGATTTGGTTTGGAAAGGGCTATCAACGCCTCGATGAAAGGACACTTAAGATGTTTAGAAAGAGTTGAAGAGTTTTTGAACAAAACGAGAGAATTTTTGGAAAAAAGAAGTTGTACGAGTGACGCTGATTGTGCAGACTTACCTGTTTGGTGTCCCTCCGAACTAGAACATGAACTCAGTTGTTTAATACCGCCCAACAAAACAATTGGAATCTGTGTTTGTAGACCAATATGGAACAGGACAAGAATAAATTGTAGCAGCGATGCGGAATGTGTAAAACTTGTTTGTCCTATGTTAGTGGGAAACGACACACCAATCTGTGTTGAAGGAAGATGTGTTTGTGGGGCAAAATGGCAAATCAGAGAAAGAAAAGAGTGGGAAAAAAGGTTTGGGGAGGAATTCACAAACGTCACGAAAGATATACAAGAGAGGATAAGGGAAAGATTTGAAGCTAGGGTCAGAAGAGGTTAAACTCTTAAATCTTTCACTTCACCGAGAAAAGTGCCATCCAGTAAATAAACCTTAGAATTCTCCAACTCTATCAGCTTGTTCAAAACACCGCTTGCCTCTTCTTCCAAAATTTTGAGCAAGTCGATATTACCCAACAATTTGTTGAAAGTTGGGATTACCACTATGTTCGATCCCTTCTTCAAACCATATTTTTCTTTTATCTCTTCTCTCATTTCACCCACTATCCAAACTTGTTCATAGCTTATCGAACCCAACTTATCCTTAAAAATTATTCCTGGATGCAAGTGTGCAGTGAATATGTAATCGCAGCTTAATGCTCTCCTTGAAGGCCATGCATGCCCATGAAAAAACCCATAATTACCTAACTTGAAACCTCTGCTACCATAAACCCTAATCCCTCTCGGTACGATTTTTTCTATTTCAGCATCATGATTCCCTTTCGTTACAAAAACTTCGAAATTTTCTTTGAGCCAATCCAGAAATTTTGGAATTTCTTTTTCTTCCCTCAATGTTATTCCTGGTACTTTATGTTTCAAATCACCAACGATAACCAATTTATCAGCTTTGGTCAACTTTTTAATTTTTTCTACCTCTTCCTGAAATTTTTCTCTTTGAGAAGGTATGATCACGCCTTTTTTAAAAAATTCGTACTCTACACCAAGATGTAGTTCTGCTATCACCAAAGCTTTTTCTTCCTTTAGGAATACCGCTGGCCTATTCCTTAAGAATTTTATTCCATTTTTATTCACGTTTCCAACCTACATCAAGAATTGAATTACTTCTTTAAGAAGATTTATTTTTATTTTCTAAAGATAATAAATATGCCCAATTTATTCAAGATTTTCAGGAAGAAAAGAATCAAAGTTTTGAAAAAAAAGGTACCGGCAAAAAAAATAAGGAGAATCGTTAAAATAAGGAGAAAGTTAAAGCCTGAGAAGAGAAAAATTTTGGTTTCGGATTTGATGACAAGGAACATAATATCTGTAACTCCTTATCAGAGCTTGGACGAAGTCGTGAGAATTTTTCAGACGAATAAAATTTCTGGTGCTCCTGTACTTGACAAAGATTTTTTCATAGGAGAAATAAGTAAGACAGATATATTGAATTTTATTAAAAAGGGTAGTTTAGAAGAAATAGATGAAAAAGATAGGAAAGTTTTGAGTGAAAAGATTGTAGCAGAATTCATGAAAAAGCCGATCTGTATAAGAGAAGATGCAACTCTAGAAAGCGCGAAAAAGAAGATGGAAAAGTATAACATAAAAAGACTTCTCGTTTTAGATAAGAAGAAGAGGTTAGTGGGTATCATCACTAAAAGTGATCTGCTTAAGTGGGCTCCGAAGCAGGAGATAAAAGATAGGATAGCTACCAAGATAGATGAAATGATCAAAGTCTTGGAAGAAGGTCCTATGGAAGCTCGTAAACTTTCAAAAATTTTAAACACTCCTGAAAATTTGATAGAAAGTTGGGCTAAAACTTTGGAAGAATATGGTCTAGTTGAGATAAGCTATCCAGCAATTGGATCACCGGTGATAAAACTGAAAAAATCATGATATTTATCAAAAAGAAAATTTATTATTATGCAGAAAGATGTGGAAAGATATGTCATTAATTCTGAAGGTATTGAAGCGAGTGTTGTGATAAAAAGAACCTCAGATTTTGTCCTTCACTACGAATTGAAATTTCCGGAAATAGCGCCTGGAACCCATGTTTTACTAGAAAAAATAAGAACTTTACTTTTAACCGAAATACCGATCAAGCCGGCAGAGCTCACCGATATTTCAGCTATAGAAAATTTGAAAAAGAAATTTTTTGAAAGGGGTTTGGAGATATTCTGTAAAGAAATGCCTTACGTTGATGAAAAAACTCAAAAGTATTTGATAGGCTCGTTAATGCAAGAAATGTTTGGTCTTGGAAAGATTGAATTCCTTCTTGCAGATCCAAATTTAGAAGAAGTGGTTATAAACGGATCTAAAGAGCCTGTTTGGGTTTATCATAAGAAGTATGGATGGCTCAAAACAAATTTAATCGTAGAACATGAAAATGAAATACTGAATTACGCGAACAACATAGGTAGAAAAGTTGGTAGACAGATAACTCTTTTAAATCCTCTGATGGATGCACACTTACCAACGGGAGATAGAGTTAACGCCACTCTTTTTCCAATTTCAACTCGTGGAAATACGATAACCATAAGGAAATTCAGAAGATCTCCATGGACGATAGTAGATTTCATAGACAACAAGACTTTAAATTACGACGTCGCTGCTTTAATTTGGCTCGCTATTCAATATGAGATGAACATGATAGTAGCTGGTGGTACTGCTAGCGGAAAAACTTCTTTGCTCAACGTTTTCATGAGTTTTATCCCACCGAATCAAAGAATAGTATCAATCGAGGATACCCGCGAATTACAACTAGCTGATTTTTTACACTGGGTTCCTTTAACTACAAGAGAACCGAACCCAGAAGGTTTAGGTGAAGTTAGCATGTTAAGCTTATTAGTTAACAGCCTAAGGATGAGACCTGATAGGATAATAGTTGGTGAGATAAGGAGGGCGAGGGAAGCGGAAGTCCTTTTTGAAGCAATGCACACAGGGCATTCAGTCTACGCAACTTTGCATGCAGATACCGCTGAACAAGCTTTGAAAAGACTTACAAATCCACCTATAAGTATTCCTGAAAATGTGATAGAAGCTTTACACTTAATAGCAGTTGCCTTTAGGGATAGAAGGCTTGGTATAAGGAGGATGCTCCAATTGGGTGAGATTTTACCCGGAAGTGAAAAACGTGGGCCTCAAGTTAACATCATGTATAAATGGAAGCCTGCAAAAGATGAAATAGTTAAAGAAAATGAGAGTTATAGGTTGTTGGAAGAGATAAGGATGCACACAGGGATGAGTGATCAAGAGATAAATGAAGATTTGGAAGAAAAAGTTAAGATATTGAAATGGCTTGTAAAAAATCAAACTAAAGATTTGAACAAAATCGGTAAGATAATAGCTATGTATTATTCCGAGCCCGAGCTGGTTCTGAAAGTTGTGGGAAAAGATGAGGATGTGGAAAAAGTGATAAAAAGCTGGTTCGAATGAATAGGATTCCTTTTGTTCCGTGTAGTATACCAATAGCTTTGAAAGCATCAAGAGCATTCCTTTTCATTTCTAGTAAGCTTGTGAAGTTCAATCCATTCCTAGCCCAAAAATTGGTACAAGCTGGAATAGGTTTGAAAGATAGGGAATACTTAGCTTTGGCGATTTTTTCTTCTTTTTTCTGGTTCTCTACTATTTTCTGCTCGCTCACTCTACTCGGCTTGATTTTTGGTGGAAATTTTATATCCATATCCTTTCTACTTTCTATTCTTTTATCATTCGTGATATTCAATTACATAACTTTTTACCCAACCCTCATACTTTCTAGGAAAGATAGGGATATAGAGAGAAATTTGTTGTTCGCTGTTAGACATTTGTTCATACAAGTCAAGTCTGGAGTTTCAATTTTCGATGCTCTTGTTTCGGTCTCAAAAGGTAATTATGGTGTGATCTCCGAAGAATTTGGAAAATGTGTTAAAGAGATAGTAACGGGAAAAGAGGAGATACAAGCGTTGGAAGAGTTAACTTTCAGGGTGCCAAACGTTTGGTTTAAAAGAGTTATATGGCAGATCATAAACAGTTTGAGAGCTGGTGGGGATGTGGGTAACACTTTAAGCACAATAGCACAAAACCTTTCTGAAGAACAAAAAGTTAAGATAAGGAAATATGGTTCTCAACTGAGTCCATTGGCTTTGATATATCTAATGTCAACAGTTATCCTGCCAACTTTAGGCATAACTTTCTTGATAATTTTTTCAACTTTTTCCGGAATTCAAGTACCGGAATCTTTGTTCTACTTAATTTTATTCGTGGTTGTTATCTTTCAATTCATGATAATAGGGTTTATAAAGAATAGAAGGCCTAGTGTAGAGGTATGATAGAAAAAGCTTATAAGAGAATAAGATGGTTGTATCCGAAGAGTTATGTGAAGTGGTTGGAACGGAACTTGATTTACGCTGGGGTTGAAATTAGCGTGGAGAAGCTTCTTGTCCTCTCTTTTCTTTATTCGATTTCTTTTTCAGTGTTACTCCTTCTTTTTTATCCTATCTTCGGTAACATAATTTTAATTTTTTCTCTTGTAACTTTCATAGCAACTCATCTTATCATAGATCTTGTGCTCGTGTTGATCGGAGATAAAAAAGGTAGCTTCGCTGAATCCGTGTTGCCCGATGCCTTACAATTAATGGCGGCAAACATTCGCTCAGGACTAACTCCAGATAAGGCTTTGTTGTTCTCAGCCAGGCCAGAATTCGGTGTTTTGGAAAAGGAAATAAGGGTAGCGGCCTCTAAAGCTATTGCTGGTGAACCTTTTGAAGACGCTTTATCTTCTCTTGGAAGCAGGATAAAATCAAGGATTGTTAACAGGACTTTTAATTTGATAGTTGAAGGAATGAAGAAAGGTGGGGAGATAGCAAGCTTGCTCGAACAAACAGCAGAAGATATAAGAGAGTTAAAACTCTTGAAAAAAGAGATAGCCGCACAAGTTGGGATGTACGCTATTTTCATATTCATAGCTGTGGGTTTTGCCTCTCCTTTACTGTTCGCCTTTTCTTCTCATTTGGTTGAAACGATGAGCAGCATAGGAAGTAAGCTTAAATTGGAAGAGGTTGCTACTTACACAACTTTTAGTAGCTTGAGACTGGGTGTTGTTAAAGTTTCTACAGAGTTTTTAAGAACTTATTGCTTACTCACCCTAACTTTTTCATCCATATTTGGGAGTCTGTTGATAGGTTTATTACAAGATGGTAAAGAAAAAGCTGGTGTTAAATATATACCTTTATTACTGGCTATAAATTTTACTATCTATTTCATGGCAAGGTTAGTACTAGCAACACTCATAAGCTTCATATCTCCACCTACAATTTTATAGCTTTAAAAGGTGGGAAAAACAAATATAATTCATGAAAGCACAAGCAGCTCTTGAGTTTTTAATGACTTACGGATGGGCGATATTGATAGTGATTGCAGTAGTTGCAGCTTTGTACGCTATGGGGATTTTCAGATTGCCTGGTGGTGGAATTGGCGGTCCTTGTAGCCCATGCTTCCCGGCCGGTTCAGCCATAACATATGACTATCACGGCGCCAACAATCTTTCAGTGATCGTTGGACCTAGAGAGATAAACATTACCCGAGTTACCACTTCAAAAGGTTCAGAGAGTTTTGACCCTCCGATAAACGGACTGCCAAATTCCAGAGTTTCAATACCATGCACTGGTTGCTTCGTTGGAGATGTGGAAGTAAACGTAACGTTCATAGATGTTGCTAGTGGTATAGAGAGTACAGTAGGAGCAACATTACACGGAGCATCTTAGTGATTTTTATTTTTTTATTTTTATTTCACAAAAATGAAAAGGTTGCCCAAGAAGTAAGTTCTTTCACTTGTAACAAGGTAAAACTTAAGTTCTTTCCAATCACTGCTACTGATATTGCTATTCACTTTTAGAGGCAAAATTCCTATCATCTTTGAGATAATGAATCTACCACTTGGATCTCTTTCCCATACTGTGTGAACATAGTATTGGCCTAAACTGAAGTCTTGACTCCCTTCTAAAATGAAAGATTGGATTTCATGGCTCACAGTAGCTATATCTTCAGCAAAGATGTAGAATATCAGAGTAGTTTCGTTCAGCTCGTAGCTCTCTTCAAACTCGTTTAATCCATAAAAGCTTGTTTTTAAATGAGTTGAATTTTTCTCGAGGATTATCCAATATGGATACTTTTTGTTCAAGCATTTGGTCGCACCTTCTGATACCGTGAAAAGATCGAGCTTTCCCGAGCAAATGTCCGTGATTTCAAGAGTTATTGTTTTTGCTGCTTGCTCTTTTTCACTCTCTACTTTACCGACACCCCTTCCACCCTCTTGAGGCAAACTTGTGGAATAATTTCTCTCGATTGTTTCACCAGTTTGAGTTTTAGTGAAGTTCGGGGTAGAAATACTTTCTTCCCCCTCTTCCCTCATCTCAAAATATTGAAAAACTTTCTCTTTCAATTCCTTTGAAGTTAGGAAGAAAATAACCAATGTGATGAGAAATGCTATCAATAAAAATTTGTGTTTAATTTTCATCCCACCACCGTAACATTGTATATTTGTAGGTGAGTTTTTCCTTCCAAAGTTGTTTCATTATCTAATCTGAAATTAGTAGGCATGCCAGGAATAGAGTAAGCCGTTACACTACTTTTGGAGAAATAAAGATAATCTATGTTTGTGGCATATGTATCTACAGGCAAGCCCGCTTTGATTATTTTATCTTTGTTCACAAAACTTTCCAAGCCGATCGGATTTGACTTCCAGTATTTTTCTTGAACAAAGAACTTACCTTCTAGCCTGTCTAGAAAACTTGCCCCATACAAGCTTGGGTGGTAGTAAGAATTATTTAAATCCTCCTTCAAGTTTGTTAAATCTTCGCTAGAATAATTGAGCCAATAAGGGCTCGGTCTTATGACATTAACAACCCTTCCTAGAGTGTTGAGTGGATAGATAGGATCCTCCATATTCTCTATACTCATCATTATTTTCTCCCTCGAAACTTTTGTAAGATTTGCTTTGATGTTGTCATCATAAATTTCTACGAGAATTCTGTAAGAAATTGAAAGATGGTAACTATCCTCA
>JAWBTN010000016.1:0-13276 GCA_039000415.1 Candidatus Aenigmatarchaeota archaeon
ATAAAAGGATATTTAACTTACCTAGACGAAGAAGGACTAAACTCTAGCTACAAAGAAATCAATATAAACTTAAGAGAGAAAGATACCCCAGAATTCCTAAAATCCTACTGTAAAATTCTCAACCCCATACAAGGTCTTTTTTACAAAGTTTGTAACTCTATAAAAGAAAAACCCTTCTCAATAATCGTCTCCTCTCCTACTTCTTCAGGTAAGACAGGAATAATTTTACTTTATATCAATCACTTATTTTCAATTCTTAATAAAGGTTATAATGGAAAAGTTACAAAAACTTCTAACTTTAAAGAGCAAGATACTGATTTTCCTGGAGAGTCTTTGCCTAAAAAGTTCTTAATAGAAGAATGTCCTAGAATTGTTTATGTAGCTCCTCTCAAATCTCTAGTTAGTGAGAAGTATGAAGAATTTAGAAAAGTTTTCGGAAATGTTGTAGACATTAGGACTGGAGATGTAAATAAAACAGAGATTAAGAACCCGATATTAGTATGTACTCCAGACTATTTAAACCTTGCTTTTAGGAACAAGCTTAAATTTACTGAAAACATCTGGGCAATAATAATTGATGAAGTTCATACTGTTCTTACAGGCGGAGTAACTCTTGATGAAATACTATATTTTACAAAGAAAAAAGAGCTCTATTTTCTTTTACTTTCTGCAACTATTCCAAAGTTAGACAGTCTAATTGAATTTACCTCTCCCGATGTTGTAATTAAAAGCTTATGGACCCCTGTAAAACTTGAAAAGAGATATAAAACAGCTATTGAAGAAAAAAACACCAAAAAAAGTAAAGAAATAGACTCACAAGATGAATTAAATCCAAATACTAAGACCACTGATATATTTGCTTATAATTTACTCGAAGAGGCTCTAAATGCTATAGAAAAAGGAGAAGCTAGAAAAATAATAATTTTTACTTATTCAAAAAATCTTGGCTGGGACATTGTGCGTATAGCTGCTGAAAGTTATAACTTTAAGGTGCTAAATGACCCCGATACAGTTCCTTTTGACATAAGATCTTTACAACAAGAAAAAGTAGAAAAACAAGTAAAAGAAATAGAAGTAAAGGTAGAAGCAGAGGCAGAAGTAGAAGTAGAAAAAAACGAAGTAGTAGCTATTAATCAAGATAATCAAATTGAACAAAGAGGCATAAAAGGATTAAAAGAGGAGGAAAAACTAATTGCCTTCCACTGTGCTGACTTAGATTTAAAAGAAAGAACTATTATAGAAAGAAGTTTTAGAAGTAAAAATGGCTTAAGGATTCTAGTTGCGACACAAACTTTAGCATATGGAGTAAACCTCCCAGCCGATATGGTAATAATCGGGATTAATAATCTCCCAAAAGGAAGATTAATACCTAGTTTAATTGACTGCATCCAAATGGCTGGTAGAGCTGGACGGTTTGGTATCTCTGATAAAGGGATCGTGACTTTCATGTTCAAAAATAGTAAAAATTTAGACAAAGCAAAAGATCTTTTAGAAAACATTGACTCTGACTACAATGTCTCCATTCAAGATCCAAATATTTTATTTCAAATTATCTTTTTTAACTTATCAGAAGAAGGACAGATAAGAAACCTAAAATACAATAGCTTTTTATTTAACAACCTAGCAGTTAAGCCCGACAAGGTTGATAAAATTCTACACTTTCTATCTTTAGGCAAATTCATAACTTTTTCTACTTCAAAGATTGTAGAACCTAATAATCCTCACGGTAGTACCAAACACATAGAGCTCACTCCTAAAGGAAAGTTCTGCTACTCACAAAATGTCTTTCCACCGCACTTAGTTCTCTCAGAGATCTTAAGTTCCAGTCGCTTTAGTACTCCGCAAACTACTACCAATATAAAATCAAGACATACCGATAGAATTTTTACAATATATGAATTATTTGGAAGAAATATAATAGAATTTTTATCTTTTGTCTCTTTATATCAAGGAGGTGGAAAGTCGACTTTAAAGCACGTATGTGATGCTTTTGAGAGTAAGCTAAAGTTCTTAAGTATTGATGGAGATTACTTTTCAAAAATATCACGTATAATAGAGGCTAACATACCGGCTTGGCATCAGTCATATTTAATGCTTCAGATACTCAAGAGGTTGTACTTTATTTTACTACAGGGGGATCTTCTCAAAGAGGTTCTTGACCAACTTGAGTTTCTTTTATCTTTAACTGCTCATGTAACTGGAACCTATTATCTTCTAGGTATTCCAAAAGGATTTAGCGATGTAAGTTATACAAGTCCTTCTTCGTTTTTGCATTTAGCAAGAGTGTTATTTTTAGCTAACAAGAGCCTTAAGATGTTTGATCCTTTAAGAATAAAGGTATTCCTTTATAGCTTTTGGTATAAGGTTTTACCGATGTATTTGGATCTGGTTTTACTATTTAAGGCTACAGCTTCTGAATTAAAGAAAGACTTTGGTGCAGCCAAAAAGCTTTTACTAATAAACGCATTAAATAAGTTTGTTTACGATCTCAGAGATTTTAGCATTATTGAATATGCTATACCTTTTTTGGAAATAAATACTAGTGAAAGTGAATCTGAGTTCTTAAAGAAGAGACAGGATGCTCTCTCTAGCTTAGTATATCTACTTAGAAAAGAGCTGGAATTATTTCTCAATGCATGTAATGAAGTAATGGAGCTCCACTTGACAAACAGGGAAAAGATAAGAGGAAAAATTAACAGAGAAAAGATCTTAGAAAACTACAAAGTAATTAAGGAAGTTACTGAAAGAATAATAGAAAAAAAGACTATAAAAGTAAATGATTTATACAGTGATCCTTTTATAAAGACAATTATTAATAAAGTCACAACTTTTTTCGGTAAATAAGTAAGTAGATAAATAAATAAAAATGTAATTAACAAGTATTGGAAAATGAAGTTGTTTAAGGAAACACAAGACATGAAGCAAAACGTGGATTTTCCGAAGTTACTTAGTTATCAGTTGGAAGCATTAGATTTTTTGAGAAAAAACAGATACAGGGGGTATATTTTACTTCCTCCTGGGGCGGGGAAGACATTGATTACTTGTTATGCTATTAAAGAGTACATTCAATTCAATAAAGGGAGAAACAGAGAGTTAAATGTAGTTATTTTTGCTCCAAAGTCTGCGATACCTTCTTGGGAAAGGGAGATAAAGAGGTTTGGGCTTGAGAGTAGAAGTATTTACGTTTTGAATTATGAACGGCTTTTGAAGATAAGTGAAAGGGAATTAAAAAAGCTATATCAAGCTCATTTTTTAGTTTTAGACGAGGCTCACAGAATAAAAAACATAAAAGCAAAGACGACTAGACTACTTATGAGATTTGGTTATAAAAGGATACCGAAGATTTTGCTTTCAGCTACTCCTTTTAAAGAGGCTATTGATTTATACACACAGTTTTTTGTTCTAGATCCAGGAATCTTAGGTAAATGGAGTGATTTTGTAGCTAAGTATTTCACTAAGGAAAGCAATCCTTTTGGGGGTACTACTTATATTCTAAAAGACGGAATGTGGGATGAGATCTTAAACCAGGTAAAGCCTTATATTTTTAAGAGAGACAAAGACGAGATAGATGTTTTGAGAAGACACAAAAAGTTTTATATACTCAGAGTCCCGACGCATCCTGAATATTCTTGGGAGCGTTTTAAGAAAGAAGTTCTTCAAGAAGTCAGTCAAAATTTCGAGAGAGAAATAGATGATGTTGCTTTTTCTGAGTTTATTGAAGAGATAAAGGGAAAATTTATGAACTTTTTTAGACAAGCTCAGGTAAATAACGAGGAAAAACACAAAAAAATTGCTCTCTTCGTAAAAGCTAGGCCTAATACTGTTATTTACACTCCTTTTGTAGAAGAGGCAAAAATACTTGCTAAAATGATAGATGGTTACCTAATTACTGGCGAAACATCTCAAAAAGAAAGAAAGGAAATTCTATCTAAACAAGACAAACCCTTAGTTATCACTGCAGCTCTTTCTGAAGGAGCAGACCTAAATAGATACCAAAACATGATCTTAGCTGTGGTCCCTTCATCTATCATAAGGTTTAAACAAATAGTTGGAAGAATCGATCGACTATCTCAAGAATCGTCTAATCTAAACTATATTTTTGTATTAGACGAATATGGGGAAAGAATGTTTAACTTACTAAAGAAAGGGAAAAAATTAGACACAGCTTTAAAGCAAATAGTTAAAAAAGAAATAAAGAAAATACACACACAAAGGTAAAATACATAAAAAATAGGGGCTTATCAAATGGGAAATAAAGTTAATACAATAAAATCTTAAGGAGGGAGGAAATTATGTTTATAATAAGGATTACTTTTGACAATAGAATAGGAAAAAAGTTTTATTTAATTAATGAACTTTATGTGAAAGACATTCTTTATTCTTTTGGTAATGAAGATCTGAGAAAAGAGGTCGAAAGGATTATTTTGCGGGGGATGGAGGATATTTCTTCTAACGGGGACAAGGAAAAGGTTTATAACTTTAAATTTGAGGATACTGATATTCTTGTAGAGATAATAAAGAAAGAAGGTTCAATTTCTAATTTCAATATAGAGCATAAAAGAAAGTTACCTGTTGAAGATAGGAGATATTTAGAGGAAAGAGTTTTATTTTCCTTGCTAAGAAATATTAGAGAGGCATGATGTCCGAATTTACAATAGTTGTCGAATTTGAAGATGGACAGAGGAAGTGTTATTCTTCTGACGTACAGGAAAGAAATTACCAATATTGGGAATCTCTTTTAAGAAAAGCACACAGGAAAAAAGTCAAGTTATATTGCAATTGTTGTTCTTCATATCCGTTGGAGAGTAAGAAGCTTTATGTTGCTTATTATAGGGACAGTGATACTTATGTAATAAAAACCTATCCAAGAACAAAGGAAAGGCATGCTGTTCACTGTTTTTTTAGAAGAGGAGTTATTACTATTTCTTATCGTGGTGATCAGACAGAGAAGGTAAGGAGGCCTTTTGAGAGCATAGTAAAGCAAGACAAGGATGCTGTTATATTAATTCCAGAGATTGGCATTAGATCGAAGACTGTAAAAGTAAAGCGTAAAGATAGAGAGGAAAAGCTTGTTAGTCAAGGAAAATCTTATAGTGTGAAACGAACCAAGATATTTAAGTTTTTGAGTACCATATGGGAGATGAGTGATTTAAACGTTTGGTCTCCTAAGAAGTATCAAGAAACAAATCATGATCCTCTTCAGGTCCTTCAAAAATCAGGCATAAAAAGATCAATTAGAAAAATTTTTATTTCCAAGACTAAGTCTCTTGACACTTTGCTGTTATTACCTTGCAAAAGCAAGGAAGACGAACAATATTTGAAGAACGTTAAAATTTTAAAAAGGTGCATGAAAAGAAGAGAAAGACCTTTTCTTCTCAACTTTTTCCCCAGATTTGACGAAAAAAATATTTATTTAATCGACTTTTTTGTGTCTTTAGGTTTAGATTCTTTGCTAGCTGGATTGAGGGAAAATGTAGCTAAAGGACAAGATATAACTAGTGCAGGAATTAAGTGTGAAGTTTTGAATGAAGAAAACAAAAGCAATGACCAAGCTCGGAGGGGCTTGATATTATTACCTGTAAAGTATTACTATGGCATACCGTTTTTATGGGTTGACATTGAATATCTTGATTTTTTCAAGAAAAAGGATAATCAAGCTATGCTAAAATTGTATATGAATCGGGGGTGTGAGATAGTTTATTTTGCTCATCTTGATGTTCCCAAGGAAATTACCGAGGAAAGCAAAACAGGTGAAAGCAGGCAAGACGGAGTTAATATTTATTATAACAGCAGGGTTTTAAACATTTGTTTTATGTTTGTGTCCAAAGAGCTAATACCTATTGAATCATCATATGAAGCACAAATGGAAGCTTTTTTGAGAAGCTTAAAAGTAAAGTTTAAGAAACCTTTTGTAAGTTCTGATTTTCCGTTAGTGCCTGATTTTATTATCTTTGATAGGGAAGATAAGCCTTCTATTTATGTTGAGGTTTTTGGAATGCACACTAAAGAATACTTACAGAGAAAACAGGAAAAACTTGATTTCTACAGTAATAAAGGGGTAAGAGTTTTATCTTGGGATCCTAAAAATGACCCTAATTTCAAGAAATTTAAGAAAGAATTCTGTTCTTTTTAATTAATCTATATGTTTTTATTCTCCGAGGATTTTTTTGTTTTTATAAGAATTTCGATCTTTATGGAAAATGATTTTTATAGAAAATAGAAAGTCTATATATAGTGAAAGTAGACAAAGAACTGAAAGGAGGTGAATAACAATGCAAGAAATGGTGAGGTTTTTAGACCCTTACAGAAAAAGGGAGATGGCTTTTGTATTACTTTCTATGAACGAGATAGAGCTTCCTCAGGTTCAAAGAGATGTATCAAACCAACTGAAGACTCAACTAGAGTTAGCGATAGACAAGCTTGGTTTTATAGTTCCTATAGTTGTTGTACCTAATGACAATGGAAAATACTTGGTAATTGATGGCCAACATAGATTTTTAGCTATGCAATCTCTTGGGGCTAAAGAAGTGACAGCTATAGTAGTAGACAAATCTTTGTATGATAACATTTTAGATTTCAACACGGAAAAACCTCCTACAATAAAAGACAAAGCAAAGCAATCTTATAGATTATATACTGAATTTTTGGCTAGAAACCCGAACTTAAAAGAAGAGGATTTAGCAAACAATATTCCCCTACCCTGTCTTATTACCTTTGGAGTCATTTTAGAAGAAATAGATCCCAAGTTCCCAGCTGGATTTTACGACACTCTTGGTGAAAAGATCGATTCTTTTCTTGACTTACCACTAGAAGAAGCTATAGCAGAGAGGAGAAAAAGAGCAAGAGCCTTAATAGAACTAAATAATATCGTGAATGAAGTTTATAGTCAAATGGAAAGCAAAGATCCGCTGCTTAAAGGAACGATAATAAGAAAAGCAATTCAAGCGGCATATGGCACAAGAGCAAGGGTAATTCCAGACGACTTCTACACAGTAATTGAGAAGTTAAAAAATGCATGTAAAACCCTTGATTTATCTAAGGAAGATTAAATAAAAACAGATATATCCTGCAAAACCACTATCCGTCAAAAACCAAATCTTAGTGACCTCCTCCTAAAATAAAAAAGGAGGTCACTCCCTTTATCTCCTTCTTATTCGCTCTCTCTTTCACCTCAATTAGTTAATTTTTTTTATATTTTTACATTTATATTTTATTTATATGTTTTTTAACTTTGGGGTCTAGGGGGGGTGAAAATAAAAAAAGTAAGGAGGTGTGGTTATGAAAAACGTAGAGATTTTAAATCCTGAGAAAGATCTTAATAAGGAGACCTTTTCCAAAATTGACTTGATCGTTCCTTACGAAGACGATTTGGACTACATTAAGGATTACGATGGCGATTATGGTATTAATAGTGCAGAATCTCGTTTTGACTTTGAAATTTCTCCTGACGGGTTTCACATTGTAAGGCCCGTGTCAGAGATTAATCCAAAAGAAATTGCTCATACTGAGGAACTCTTTATAAGAACTGCCAATATATTAGCAAATCTTTTAGGTATCAATCCAAAAAATCGTTCTTTGATGAAAGACGTTTATTTCGTAGTTATTGCTTGGTATACAATCACAGGATATCCGATTAGTACCCTTTATTCCCTTGTAAAAAGTGGCTATTTTAAAACTATATTTGACATAGAAGAATTCATTCTTTTCATGGATGATTTTAATACTAGTGACGAAGTTATGGCTTATCTTTATGATCAATATTCTGAAAAACCAAAGAAAAAGTTTTACACCTCTGATTATGACCATGGAGATAGTGATTATGACTTTAATGACGACGAATATGGCCTTGATGAAGATGAAAATGAATATACTACTACAATTAGCAGTGATTTTACTCTTCCACTTTATACATATGATAAAGAAAAGGAATATTCTTTACTTGATAGGCTTCACGAAATAAAGAAAGAAATCCAAAGAAATCTAGACCCTGAGAAAAGAGAAGAACTAGAAAATGAGAGAAAAGCAATTATTGCCAAGATATACAGAATGAGAGAAGAATTTCTCGCCGAAATAGGATGCACATATAAAGATTACCTTCTAGCGAGGAGAGAAATCAGGTATCACAAAAACTTCGGTTGGGTCAAATATCCTATAAAAGTTACCAATACTGAAGATCCAGAAATCGAGAAACTTTTAGACGAGCTCTATGAGGTGAACAATACAATTACCAGATTAAAAGAAGCAGAGCACATATATACAGATGAAGAATCTGTAGATCCGGAGGAAGTTATAAAAGAACTTATGATAAGAAAAAAGACTTTGGAAAAGCAAATCGAAAATTTGAAAAGTAAAAAAATGACTGCTATAGACAAAAAAGTTGCAGAGATCCAAAAATTGATCGAAAAAGTCAGAAATTCTGGAAAAAAAGACACACGAAAAGCAATAGTTATCTCAAACAAAGCTTATAGCAAAATAAAAAAGATTAAGGATATCGGGCTTAAGCAGGCTCTCTTCTCAAGTCTTAAAAAAGCTTGGGAAGAGAGAAAAAAGAGAATTCAAACTATTAGTATCAATAAAGCTAAGACAAGCAAAAAACAGCAAGTTCAGTATAAACATTAATTCTACAATCTAAAACAGACAGAATTTAAAAACTGAAGACATATCAAAGAAAACAAAAACCTTAAAAGGAGGGCAAGACATGTATACATATCTATATGATATAAAATATAAAGGAGAAATTTTCAAAAATTCAGAGTGTGGCTTGAAATGTTTTTCTGAATTTAAGTTAGAAAGAGAAGGTGAAAGATTTTCTGTTATTACAACTCCTTACAAAGGAAAAGTATTACTGAATCACATAAAAAGTCCCAACACTAAAGCAATAGTACTCCCTCCAATTACAGCCAATAGAGAAAACTATTGCACTATTATCTTAACTGAAAATAATACACCCATTTTTGCTATTGAAATGAGGTATCTATAATCTTTCTTAAGTATATATTACCTTATCAAAAATAAAGACTAGCTAAAAAAATCAACTTTTTAAAAGAGCGGAGGACAGAAAAAATGAAGAATCTAAATAATAAAAGCAAGTTAATAACAAAAAACTTCAGAAAGAAAAACGACGATGAAGTTGACTTTATTTTGATTATATTAGGTATTGCATTTGGAATTGCTCTTTATGTAATTGCCAAAGATCCTTTTGGTATATCTGTTTTTGGAAAGCTTTTGAAACCAATATCCTCGATGCTCTTAAAAATCAGTAACATGCTTAATCCGTAGCCTTATTTCCTCATTTTGCTTATTTTAACACAAAGATTAAAATTACTAACGCAATGGAAACGGCATACTCCCAGACCGTGCCTGTTCTAGCAATACGGAACCATTTAACTCTTTTAGCGGGGGTAAGGATGGGAATGCTTCCAGTAAGAGCATCCTGAGCTATATGAAAAAGACATCCGATTATAAACCAGAAAAAGATACTATATGATAAATAGGCGATATTATCTAAAGGAACAGTTTTTGAGACTATTATTCCTTTGATACCATGAAGGTCAATATGAAATTTGGAAAAAAAGACGAAAGTTGTTGCTAGTAATACAGCCACGTATAGAATCCACCAGTGAGAGTAAGTTCTATGACGTTTTTTCCAGTTAGGATTTAAATAATCGAAACCTTCAATCCAATCTGGAAAAATAGCTCCAAGAGCTGAGATTAAAGAATAAAATATGTTCCCTGATAAGTAGTAAGTTACAGAAAAGGTTATCGCTTTGTGATTTATCCATTTCATATTCTATTTTTTTAGAACCAAGTTTGAACTTCAAAACTTTGGTTAGAAAGAAACTCTAGCTAATAAAAGAATATCCTTCAGGATGAATAATAAATGTCCGCAGAAAGGATCTATCTTTTTCAAAAGGAAGATAAATTGGAGATGTCCAGCATGTAATATTCAGTATCTATTCCTTTACCTCGATCATCCTTCAAAACTTTAACTTGTTGAAACCCTAGTGAAGAGAGGAGCTTCTTTGACACCTCATTTGTACTCCAGGTCCTAGTAACAAGGTATTTAATCCTTTGATTGAACAGAATCCCTTTATCTTTTAAAATATCAAACAAAAAATTATACATTTTTTGGGCTATACCTAGTCCTCTATATTCTTTTTTTACTACTATAGTTGACACATAGATATATTTCTCACCAACATCAAATAGATCTACATTCGGGGCTACTGGACTGTCTTTAATAGTAAAACAGAGAGCTCCTATAACAGAATCCTCAAGAGCAGTGTTTTCACAATATTGTGCTAAGATTACAAAGTTATCTTTGATGCTGTTAAAATAATTATCTATCGTTTTTTGATCTTTAGTGCTTATTGAAGAAAGGGTTATGCAATTAGCATCCCTATAAAACAAGCTTGGAACGAATTCATCTGCTACTTCTTCTAGCAAAGCTTTTAATTCAGACAATTTCTTTTCTCTTTCAGAACAAGCAAATTTTTCTATTAAATTATTCTTTGGAGTTAGTATACAAAAAGATATTCTTTTATCGCTCTCTATTTTTTTTCTTAAAGCGAAAAAGCCTCTATGTGAAAAAGCTGGAGGTCTTAGCTCTTTTGCTGCTTTTATAAACGTTGATCTAAACTGTTCTCGTTCATTGATATCAGTAATCTCCCCAAGAAAAGGCAAAAGCCCTGCAACAGAAAAAGACTTTATCAGTCTTAAAAACTTCTCTTTATCTTCAAGATAATCCATCTCATAAAAAATTTTCTTTTTAAGAATGGAAAAACCGTAAAACTTAAACTTACTCTCTATCTCTTGTGGATAAGGATAATATAAATAGGTATCTAAGTCAATTCGTCTTCCATACGCCTTACTAAATAAGTCCTGAGCTAGTTCGTAAAGTGTAATATAAGTCCACTTAAGCCCTTGATGTATAAAAGCAAAACCTGTAGGAGATAACAATCTTTTTGTAGCCTCCAAACCAAGATCCCACTTTCTCCCAAACCAGTGGAAAGTATTTGTCGATATAAAAAGATCTACTTTACCTATAAACTCTTGTATCTCTGACACCTCAAAACTCTTTAAAAAATCACACCTAAGGGAAACAATATCAGACATCCCTTCTATACTACGTGAAATATAATCTAAAACTTCTCTACTCTTGTCTATCAGTATTAACCTTTTTGGTTTATATTCTCTACATACTTTTACTAAAAACTCTACATCCCCTACCCCTACCTCACAAACTGTTTCAACTTGTTTTATGTCATAAGAAGTTAAGACATCATTCATAAACTTTATAAATCTTACATTTTGACTACACTGAACTAAGGCTTCTTTTATATAAGAAAAATCAAAGCTGTCTTCTTTTAAACTTCCTTTATCAGAACACAACCAAAACATCTTACCTCCTTTACTACCTTATATTTAGATTATTCTACCTGCTGTCTACAAAAATAGTAAACTTCTTTCGTTTGATCGTAACAAATTCTATGTAATAATAGAAATATAGCTTGATTTAACCTTTTTTGATTCATACATAGCCTTATCTGCATTCTTAAATAATTCTTGAATAGCCTGTTTTATTTCTAAATCTTTCTTTAATTCACTTACTCCTATAGACAGACTAACTTCCCTTTGGTTAACTTCTTCCCACCTAGAAGCAAGTCTATTGGCTATATTTACGGCAACTTCTAAACTATCTGGCACAACAATAGCAAATTCATCTCCTCCTATTCTAAACGCTCTATCTATGCCTTTACGGATATTTGTTTTTAAAAATGCTCCTAACAAAGAAAGTATTTCGTCTCCTATATTATGTCCAAATTTATCATTATATAATTTAAAGGAATCTATATCTATTAATATAAGACTTACACTCGAATTAGTCCGATATGCTTTAAGGACTTCCTCTTCAAGAACAATGTCAAAGTACCTTCTATTATATAAACCAGTTAAACTATCTTCAAGAGCAAATTTTTCTGCATTCTTCTTGTAGTAAAGCATTTTAAGAATATTATAAAGCCTTGCTAATAACTCAATTATTGAAAAAGGTTTTAAAATTACTTCAGAAATACCAGCATCAAATAATTTCCATTGCTCAAATCTCTTGTGAACCTCAATAAAAGCAATTAGTATTATATTATTAAAATTTCTACAAGATGTTTCTCTAATTAAATCAAAATAAAATTCTATATCTTCAATATCTATGATAAAGATAAAAAGAGTACTATTTTTTTCTTTTACCTCTGTATTAATTATATTTAAAGTTAAGTTTTCTTTTGAAATTTCTTTAAAAATTTCGCTTTCTTTGGTGAAATTGTTATTAATGACTGGTACGATATAATCAATAAATGTAGAATCATTGCTAAAAACGAGTATTCTAATTTCTTCGTAAAAGTGATTTGTTAATTCTCGTACTAAATATAAAATTCTATCTGGGATCGGGATATTGTTAAAATTGAGAATTGGATCTTTATACATTGTTTCCTCTCCTTTTGTCTAAAACTTTTATTTTTCTATGTGGATATATTTAGAAAAAAAGAGGAGGGCAGTTTTTTTGATTTTAATTTTGATCTTTAAACAAGCTTAAATCTTAAATAAAGTAAATCTATATTTTTTACAAAAAAAAGAAGTCTTTTCTTCAAAAAAAAACTTAATGTTTATGTAAATAACTTAGAAATTATATCGGGAGGGCCTTTAAGAATGACTTTGAAAAATATAATAAAAAACCTCAAAATTGATGTCTTTTTCCAACCTATTGTAAGCTTAGATTCGAATAAGTTTATTGGTTTTGAAGCTTTACTTAGGGGGTTTAACAATAAAGGCAAAACAATGTATCCAAAAGAAATATTTGACAATTTAAACCAAGAAGAAAAAGAAAAATTAGACGTAGAAGTTTTTAATCTTGCTACAACAAAAGCAAAAAAGCTAAACCTTTACAGAAATTACTTGCTTTTTATTAACGTTAGCTGGGCTCTTCCAGAAAATCTTGCAAGAATCCTTAGTTTGAATAACTATCCAAAAAACAAAATAGTAATTGAAATCTGCGAAACCATGTCTGAAGAAAGGTTCAAGGACTATATTTCTTTTTTTTCAAAAGAAAATATTTCTTTTGCTATAGACGACTTTGGTTCTAAGCAGTCGAATATTGACCGTCTTTTAAACTGCCAAAATTGCACATGGATTAAAATAGATAAAGAAATTGCATCTCTTCCATTTTTATCGCTTGTTTTTTCGCATCTTAGTAAAAAATCGACCTACAACATTGTTATCGAAC
>JAWBTN010000017.1:0-13198 GCA_039000415.1 Candidatus Aenigmatarchaeota archaeon
GTCTAGAATGCTTTGGTTTAAGCAATAGTAAGTGTTAGCTAGGTTAAGGTCTGAGCAGGAAGAAATAAATACATCGCAGTAAGCATGTTTAGTAGTATAAGAAAATGTTTCGGTTTCGTTCCAGTTGTTGTTAGAATCGTTAGCATATACTTTCCATCTTATTGTACAGCCAATTGTTTCGTTTATTGTTACTGTAAAGTTAGTCCAGGCTTGAGTTCCACTTAAAGACATTTCGCTTATGTTTTGAAACTCTCCTGTACAATTGTCAAAGGAAAAAATAGCATGGCTTAAGCCAATATTGTCTTGCCAGAAGAGGTTGTGAGAAATAGCAGAGCCTGCTATAGTTGAGTTTGTTGAATTAAAAGAATATTGAGGAGGTTGGGTATCTTCTTCTACTTTTATTTCATGCTCTGAGCTAAGGTAGATTGTAAAGCTTGGTAGATTACCGAAAGAGTCAGCTTGTAAAGAGTAAGTTAATACTGAGTTGTTGTAGATTAAATAGTATTTGTTTGGGTTTAGACCAGAAATGTTATAGAAAGCTGTTATTGCTGATGAAGAAGAATCGTTCCATATCATTAAGGATTTTTCCCAGGAAATTAGTTTTCTTGTTATTGTTGCTGAAGAAGAAACAGAAGTTTTTAGCCATAGTTCTATATCTGTTCTGTTATTGTAGTTGAACCAGGTTGGTGTAACAGTAAAAGAGATTTTTCTTGGAGCAGTAAAATTGGTATTTCTGAAATAGTTCGTTTCTGGTCCCAAAGGACTAAAGAAATAGTAGTCATATCCGGTCGATAAAATGGAACCACCAGTAACATTATTATAATAAAAAGACAAAGCGTAAAATCCGAAGTAGTTAAAGTTTATTAAATTATTTGTAAAGTTATTGCCTTCGGAAGAGTCTTCTATTTCAATTCCGTAATTATTAGAAGTTATATAGTTATCAAAAACTTTGTTATAAGAACCTGGATTAAAGCGCATCCCATACGTGCTTAGATTTATCGTGTTGTTACTTATTGTATTACTGTCTGAGTCACACATATAAATACCTACCATACTATTATTGGTTAATATGTTGTTTGTTAGAATATTGAAGGAGCTGGAGAGGAGGGAGAAGCCATGATAGAAATTGCTTATTATACAGTTCTTGATAGTGTTGTTTTTCGTGTTTGAGCCTGTTAAGTATATGCCGTAAGTGTTAGTAGTTTTGTTACTGGTGATGCTGAAGCCTAGGCAGTCTAATGTTGAGTTTTGTACGCCTGAAGCAAAGGTTATTCCGTTTACACCAGGCCAGCCTATGTTTTCTGCTAAGCAATAAACTTTGTTGCTTTCTGTTATTGTGTATGGTAGAGATGAATTGTCTATTAGAATGTCGCAGCCTTCTACATAAGCTTCGGTTCTAATCTCTCTTGAAGTTGAGTTCAAAGTTATGGTAAAGGTTAAAGCTCCTTTTGAATCTGTTGTTATGTTGATGAAATTCTTGGAGAAGTTGTATATCCTGTACAAAGTGTTAGGTAATAAACCTGTGAGATTGTAATAAGCTGTTATTGCTGATGAAGAAGAATCGTTCCAAGAGATGTTTATTTTAGACCATTTGTTTAGAGTTCTTGTTATTGTTGCTGAAGAAGAAACAGAAGTTTTTAGCCAGAGTTCTATATCTGTTCTGTTATTGTAGTTGAACCAGCTTGATGAATCGGAGAAATAAATTTTTCTTGCTGAAGTAAAGTTTGTTTGGGTGAAGTTGTTGGTTGAGCCTGCTGAGTATAAGTGATAATCGTAATTAGTATTTGAATGGAAGGAGCCACCTGTTATGGAATTGTTGGAGCTGGAGAAGAGGCGGATGCCGTAAGAGTTTGAGTTGGCGGTGTTGTTTGTTAAAGTGTTGAAGTTGGAGCTGGAGGAGAGGTAGATGCCGTAATAGTTTGAGTTGGCGGTGTTGTTGGCTATGATGTTGTTGGAGCTGGAGAAGAGGCGGATGCCAATATCAGAGTTTGAGTTGGCGGTGTTGTTGGCTATGATGTTGTTGGAGCTGGAGTAGAGGGAGATGCCGTAAGAGTTTGAGTTGGCGGTGTTGTTTGTTAAAGTGTTGAAGTTGGAGCTGGAGAAGAGGGAGATGCCGTAAGAGTTTGAGTTGGCGGTGTTGTTGGCTATGATGTTGTTGGAGCTGGAGAAGAGGTAGATGCCGTAATAGTTTGAGTTGGCGGTGTTGTTGGCTATGATGTTGTATTTAGAAGAGAATAAGTAGAAAGGATATCGAGAGAAAGAGATGTTTAGGTTGCTTATGGTTGAGTTGTCAGTTCCTGCTAACAGTATTCCTTCGGAAGGGGAGGAGTCCTTTACTGTTATGTTGAAGCAGTTGACGAAGCCTATGTAAGAGTAGGAAGAGCCGTTGGTAAAGATAGTATTGTTGGTGCATTGCCTGTAGATGCTGTCTTGGTAGAGCACTGGCTTGCCGTTGATCAAGTTGGATTCTGAGATGTTGTGGTAGAAGTGGGAGATGGAAGTGCCTTCAATATAAAGGCCTTGTTGTTTATGGGTAGAGTTGTGGTAGGATGTTATTTGGTTGTTGAAGAGTGTGTTGCTGGAGCTGGAGAAGAGGTAGATGCCGTAAGAGTTTGAGTTGGCGGTGTTGTTTGTTAAAGTGTTGAAGTTGGAGTTGGAGGAGAGGAGGATGCCGTAAGAGTTTGAGTTGGCGGTGTTGTTTGTTAAAGTGTTGAAGTTGGAGCTGGAGGAGAGGAAGATGCCAGTATCAGAGTTTGAGATGGCTGTGTTGTTTGTTAAAGTGTTGTAGTTGGAGTAGTAATAGATGTAGAAGCCATAATAGTTTGAGTTGGCTGTGTTGTTTGTTAAAGTGTTGTTTTGAGATTGGTATAAGTAAATTCCATAAGTCCAGTCAGTAACTATGCAATTTTTTATTGTTATGTTTGTTACTTGGGAAGAGCTTCTTGAAATGTTTATTCCGTAAGTGCTAGAAGCATCTTTTCCGTCTATTGTGTTTCCTAGACAGTCTAGAGTAATGTTATTAGCTGAAATGTTTATGCAGGCTGTAGAAGAAGAGTCTAGAATGCTTTGGTTTAAGCAGTAATAAGTATTTGCTTGATTAAGGTCTGAGCAGGAAGAAATGAAAACATCACAAAAAGCATGTTTAGTAGTATAGCTGAATACTTCGCTTTCGTTCCAGTTGTTGTTAGAATCGTTAGCATATACTTTCCATCTTATTGTACAGCCAATTGTATCGTTTATTGTTACTGTAAAGTTAGTCCAGGCTTGAGTTCCACTTAAAGACATTTCGCTTATGTTTTGAAACTCTCCTGTGCAGTTGTCAAAGGAAAAAATAGCATGGCTTAAGCCAATATTGTCCTGCCAGAATAGGTTGTGAGAAACAGCAGAGCCTGCTATAGTTGAGTTTGTTGAATTAAAAGAATATTGAGGAGGTTGAGTATCTTCTTCTACTTTTATTTCATGCTCTGAGCTAAGGTAAATAGTAAAGCTTAGTGAGCCAGAAGAATCTGATTGTAAAGTGTAAGTTAAAACTGAGTTGTTGTAGATTAAATAGTATTTGTTTGGGTTTAGACCAGAAATGTTATAGTTTGCTGTTATTTCTGTTCCTGTAGAATTTGTATCGTTCCATATCATTAAGGATTTTTCCCAGGAAATTAGTTTTCTTGTTATTATTGTTGCTGCTGATACTCTTGTTTTAAGCCATAGTTCTATATCAGTTCTATTATTATAATTGAACCAGCTTTCTGAATCGTAGAAGTAGATTTTTCTTGGAGCTGTAAAATTAGTAGCAGTGAAGTTGTTGGTTGAGCCTGCTGACCGTAAGTAATAGTCGTAATTAGTATTTGAATGGAAGGAGCCGCCTGTTATGTTGTTGTTGGAGCTGGAGTAGAGGTAGATGCCGTAAGAGTTTAAGTTGGCTGAGTTGTTGAGGAAAGTGTTGTAGTTGGAGTTGTAGTCGATGTAGAAGCCGTAAGAGTTGGAGTTGGCTGAGTTGTTTGAAAGAGTATTATAACTAGAAGAAAACAAGTAGAAAGGATATTGAGAGTAAGAAATGTTTAGGTTTGAGATTGTTGAGTTGTTGGTTCCTGCTAATAATATTGATTCGGAAGGAGAAGAGTCTTTTATTGTTATGTTAAAACAGTTAACAAAGCCCATGTAGCTATAAGAGGAGCCGTTTGTGAATATAGTATTGTTAGTGCAAGGATTATAAATACTGTCTTGGTAGAGTATTGGCTTATCGTTGATTAGGTTTGATTCTGAAATGTTATGGTAGAAATGGGAAATGGAAGAGCCTTCGATGAAAAGGCCTTGTTGTTTATGGGTTGAGTTGTGGTAGGAAGTTATGGTATTGTTTATGAAAGTGTTGTAGGAGCTGGAGTAGATGTAGAAGCCGTATTGAGAGTTAGAGATGGCGGAGTTGTTTATAAAAGAGTTGAAGTTGGAGCTGGAAGAGAGACGGAAGCCAAAAGAGTTGGAGTTGGCTGAGTTGTTGATGAAAGAGTTATAGTTGGAGTAGTAATAGATGTAGAAGCCATATTGAGAGTTTGAGTTGGCTGAGTTGTTGATGAAAGTATTATTATTAGCGTTTCTTAAGTAGATTCCGTAATACCAGTCAGTAACTATGCAATTTTTTATTGTTATGTTTGTTACTTGGGAAGAGCTTCTTGAAATGTTTATTCCGTAAGTGATAGAAGTACCTTTTCCGTCTATTGTGTTTCCTAGACAGTCTAGAGTAATGTTATTAGCTGAAATGTTTATGCAGGCTGTAGAAGAAGAGTCTAGAATGCTTTGGTTTAAGCAGTAATAAGTATTTGCTTGATTAAGGTCTGAGCAGGAAGAAATGTATTGCTGGCAAAAAGATATTTTTACATAAGCGTTATCTGTATCATTTTCAGGTATTCCTTCGACTGAAGAAGTGAAGTTAGCATCCAAAGCCCAAACTGACTCTGCTAATCCTGTAGCATTTATTGCCCAAGAAACTTGACAAGTCTCTCCTTTTTTTAAAATTCCACAAGTTATAGGATTAGGTTCGACATCTATATATGAAAATCTTATAGGATAAGGAATTGAATTACTTGATGAAGTAACATTTTCCAACCAAGCTACACCTACTTTACCATCTACAACAAACTGAGAACTTCTCAAAACTTTAATTATATTGAAAGAAGTGCCGAAAGGTGTTGAAGCTTTTAAATCCCAACCATAAAAAGGAGAATATTTTTTAAAGTAAATTGTATCGCTTCTGTTCCAAAAAACAAACAAATTACCTTTGGAATCCGAGGTTATGGTTACCTTCGCATCATTAGTTGTATTGTCATCGAGCACAATCCTATCTCCCCATCCTTGTGATTCTGTCCAGTTTCTTACATAAATTCTTCCATCGCTACCTGTGAAGACAAAATATATTCTATCTTCAACAACAGTTGCGTAATGACCTTGATAGCTGCTAGGTGGTATCACAGAATTATCTATTATCGTAGGCGTCGACTCCCAAGAAACTCCATCATACTTTTTACCTTTATAGGCCGAATCTTGATAACTATACCATATTGCATACATTTTATTGTTTGATAATGGTAGAAGAATTGGTGACATAAATCCGCTGCCTGCCTCGTCAGAGAGTAAAGTTGGAGAAGACCAAGTCGAGCCATCTTGAGAAGAAGCGCGAACTACCCATGGTCTATAAACAGAGCCGTTATACTCGGAATAACCTATCCAAGGATAACCTGAAGAGTCAACAGTTGGAAAAGTACCTCTCCTGAATTTGACACCACCTACCGCAGTTCTTAAATTGCCCCAATTTATGACAGTATTATTTATCGTTCCTCTTATGAAATATACATTTTCAGCATAGCCAAAACTCGTCATACTAACATATACAGTTTGCGTGGTTTCGTTAAACCAAACACAGGGTATTAAAATGTCGTCCGCTCTCTCGACAAGAGTAGCTGGACTGTTCCAATTTTTTCCGTCAAAAGAATAGGAATAAAGAGTTTTACCACCTCTATCACTCGTTCTATTTGCAAAAAATATCCAAAATTTCGAACCGTCATAGAAAGTATTTCTACAGCTTCCGTAGCCAAACATCTGACCAAAACCAGGACTAAAATCCAAAACCTTTGCTACTGTAACAGGATTACTACTTTTCATGGGAATATAAAAAGGTTCATCTTCAGTTGTGTTTATTAGTTTATTTGGTTCTACTCCGCTTTCATTATACCTCACAGAAGCCTTAACAATACCGCAATCCTCAATTTCACCTTCAGAATAACAAGTAACTTCAACGCTTGCCTTGAAAACTGAGTTTGGAATTATACTACAAGGTGAGGAAGCATTACAAATGTTTGAATTTATCTGAGAATCTTCTTTCCAATTAACTAAAAGATAAGTTGGCTTAACTTCAAAAGTCATTATGTCAGTAACATTTTGATTGTTCAAAGTATCATTAGCATAAATGCGCCAAGCTATTACCGTGTTACCAGGAACAGAAGAGTTTTGCCAAGTGAAATTACTCCAGCCTGAAGTTCCAGATAATGATATAGAAGTTTTATTATAACAAGGAGTTGGACCACAGCCAGTTTCGTTGGTTGATAGAATAGCTTTATCCAAACCTACCTTATCTATCCAGTAAGTTGATAAGTTAACTTTACCTCCTACCCCTAATATATTGGTTGATTGGAACTGTTGAGACCATTCCGGAGGCTTAGTATCTACTGTTACTGTTCTTGTTTCTGTTTTGTTTGCATTTCCTGCTGTATCTATAGTATAAGCGTAGTATCGATAAGTTCCATCAGATAAATTAGTGAAGTTTCTGTACAAGCGATATAAGCCTGAGTTGTAGGAAGCTTTTATTTCATCTTCTGTTAAAGCTCTGTTCCAGATTCTAACTTCGTCTATGGTGCCGTTAAGACCATACTCATTACCGGTGCAATCTTCACCTCCTATTTTTGGTGCGGTTGGGGTTATGTTCCAAGTGTTGGGAATGGTAAAATAATAAGGACCATCTTTACTTTCATTTACATAAAAAATTATGCTATTAGTTTCATTGTCGTAAATTGCTGCGACAAAAACAAATTGATTAGTCGGTATAGTGATTGAACTAGCGATTGCCTGTCTATTTGTACCGTTGCTTACATAGAAATTTGGTTTATAGTTATAAAGATAAAACCCATAACCATTCGTCGCCCAACCAGGATCCTGAACTGTAAATATTGTAGCGGTAGAGTTAAATGTTTTAATCCACGCAGTAATTGTTTTAGTACCTCTTAACGCTGGAAAAGAACTTACCACAGATATACAATTATCAGTACCATTTAAACTTATACCTTTTCCGTATTGTCCAGTAGTTATGTTATCTATTCCTAAGCCGCCTTGGAAAAATCCGAAGTTGTTGTAAGTTGAATTGTCAAATACTCCTGAAGAGTTGTACCAGTCGAAGCTCCAGTAACCTACTAATGAATAGTTCCAGTCTATGAAGGCAGAAGTGTTTGAAGCATCGGTTATGGTAGTATTTACGTAAACAAAGTTGTTTTGTACGATGCTGTTATTGGCAGGGGTTGGAGGGACAAATTGAATGAGAGGAGGTTCTAGGTCTGCTGTAGTGTTTACTGTTATTTCTCTTATGTCTGTTGTTATCGTTAAGTTGAAAGTAAGGTTTCCTGTAGAGGTAGTGTTTTGAGTATAAACTAATTGAGAGCCGTTGTAAATTTTGTATTCTTGGTTTGGGTATAAACCGTTGATTTCATAGTAAGCTGTTATTGTTGTCGAGGCATTTTCATTCCATTTGATTTCTTGTTGAGTCCATTTAATTAAACTTCTGTTTATAGCTGCTGCTGAAGAGACTCTTGTTTTTAGCCATAGCTCAATATCAGTTCTGTTGTTGTAGTTGAACCAATTTGATGATGGTGCTTCAAAGTAGATTTTTCTTGGAGCAGTGAAGTTTGTGTTAGTAAAGTTGTTTCCTAAACACACACCGGAATAAAAATGATAATCGGCGTTGAAGGAAAATGCTATAGAACTGTTTATTATCGTGTTGTCTGAACTAGACGACATAGATATACCAAACATATTATTATGTAAAGTTGAGTTGATTACTGTATTGTTATTCGAATTTTCTAGAAACACTCCTGCCCATGCATTATTATAGTTTAAAGTTGAGTCGATTATTTGATTGTTGGAGCTTGAGAAAAGGTAGATGCCAACTAAATTATCAGATGATTGTATTCTTACGAACCTGGAATTTTCTGTTCTAGTAACGAAAAGTGCGTTATTATCTATAGTTGGCGATCCGTTTATAGTTACATTTGTTATATTTGAAAAATCTGCATTGCAGAGTATTAGCGCAGATAAAACTTCATTTTGTAAGTTAACTGAATAGTTGAAGTATTTTATTGGTCTGCCTCCTGAACCTGTAATATTATAAATGTAATTATTACACGAAGTATCGGAATCAGCGCCGATAAGGAAATCATGTCTACTACTTTCTTGGATGATTGAATCTTTTACCTGATTATCGGAACTGTAGTAGATGTACAAACCACGATAGTTGTTATAAGCCTTTATATCCTCAAGCAAATTGCTAGAACTAGCATCAAGAAAAATAGCACGATTAGTACTACTATTTACTGTAATGTTTATGAGTTTATTATTTGCTGAGTTATGTAAATAGATGCCATCACTCCAGTCAGTGACTATGCAGTTCTTTACTGTTATGTTTGTTGCTTGGGAAGAGCTTCTTGAAATGTTTATTCCGTAAGTGCTAGAAGCGTCTGTTCCGTCTATTGTGTTTCCTAGGCAGTCTAGGGTAATATTATTAGCTGAAACGTTAATGCAAGATTTAGAAGAAGAGTCTAGAATGCTTTGGTTTAAGCAGTAATAAGTGTTTGGTTGGGTTAGTTCTGAGCATGAGGAAATAAATACATCGCAAGGTAGATATTCGTCGCTTAATGGTAAGTAATCTACATTATTACTACAGTTAATTCCTATTTCACAAGCTCCTTCACTTAAAGCATCGTAAGGATAATCACAAAAACCATCTCTATTATAATCTTGACAAATGTCTGAGTACCCGACATTTACCATAGAAGAGTTCCAATAGCATCCGGGTTGATTTTCGCAAAAAGCTTGTGTACCTATTTCTGAACAGTTCAAAGCATCCCCCTGGCATCCGTTATCCCAGTAACAATCCAATTGTGAATTACAATTGTCAGGGTCGGTTATATCTTCACATGCTATTACTGACCCCTGACATTGGCCGTAGTTTGTATAATAGTTGCCACCAATGTAATTGCCTGGGGAATAGATTCTTTGACCTGACTGGTTGGTTGTATTAAAATAGTTATTATAAAGTGTTCCTTCAAAGTAGAAGTTATTCGAATTGTTGAAGAGATTATTATAAATTTTATTGTCGTAAGAGTTGTAAAAATAGATGTTAGCAAGGCCGTTGCTAAAAATCACATTGTTAGCTAAGATATTGCTATGTGAGTAGTCTAGTGTTATTCCATAAAAAAGGGAATTTGAAATTTTGTTGTTTAAAATAGTGTTAAATGAACTACTACTCAAACTTAAACCTGATTCAAAACAATAATCCAAAGTAGAGTTCATTAGGGTGTTGTTAGAAGAACCTTCCAAATTTATACCGTAAAGGCTATCTTTGGAAGTGAGGTTTATTAGGGTGTTGTTAAAACTACTTAAGAGATAAACACCTGCACGAGAGAGTGAAAAAAATTCACTATCACTAATTATAGTATAATTGCTCCAATATATTGATATGCCATCCTCACAATAATTTGTACAAAAAACTTTAACATCTTTAATTAGATTATAGTTACTTTCGCTTACACTTATACTCTTCATATTCTCTTCTGAAGTTAGGTTTATTAAGGTGTTGTTATTAGCTTTTAGTAAGCGAATTCCATAATACCAGTCAGTAACTATGCAGTTCTTTACTGTTATGTTTGTTGCTTGGGAAGAGCTTCTTGAAATGTTTATTCCGTAAGTGATAGAAGTATCGTTTCCGTCTATTGTATTTCCTAGACAGTCTAGAGTAATGTTATTAGCTGAAATGTTTATGCAGGCTGTAGAAGAAGAGTCTAGAATGCTTTGGTTTAAGCAGTAATAAGTATTTGCTTGATTAAGGTCTGAGCAGGAAGAAATATTTACTTCGCAGGGAGTTGGGTCATAAGCATAAGCTTTTTGTCCAGCAAATTCAAACTCCAAAACAGCATAACCAGCTCTAAACATTCTGTTTATGAAATAGCCTGTTTCTTCGCAGGAATAGTCTTTAATCAAAAACTTTTTTACTTTTACTGAATCTTTTTCTGTTAGTCGAGAATAATTGTAAGTGTTATTTAGTTCATCAATTAACTGCAGGCTATTTTTCACAGAATTGTTACCACATTTTATATCCAAAAATTCCATCTCGTCAAAGGTATTTTCATCATCAGCAAACATTTCCCTCCAGTTTGCGTTTGGCGAACTAATAATTAAATCTGCTTTTCCTGTAGTGTTGAAAGCAACTATCCAAGTTTCTCCATCTCTTAAGTAAGTGTAAGGATTAAGAATTGTTATGCTTATCTCAAAAACTTGCTCAGAAAGATAAGGTATTAACCATTCAACTTTTTCTATTAACTCATCGTTATCCAAATCCAAAAGCTTAACCTTAAAACTTTCGTTAAAAGTAACGTCAATTCTTTCGCTATTAACAAGCCAATAAAGCCTAACTGAATTTCTAGGAGATTTTTCTACTTCTGTATAAGCCAAAACGTTTTCATAATGTAAGGAAGAATTTACTCTAATTATTTTTCTATACTTGTTTAAAACTTCTTCGTAAGCTTGAGGGGCTTCCGTATAATAAGTTAAAACATATTCTTTACTTTCTTTTGGCTTAAGCTTATCTTTAAAACTTTTTCCTTCAAGTTTTTTGATCGCTTTACTTTCTTTTTCTTGAACGCTTATGTTAAAAGAATTTTCAGGCAATTCCAACTCAAGATTAAATTCTATTTCAGCATCTTTTTCAGTTGGATTTATCACCCTTAAAACTTTTTTCCATTTTACTGGCTTGTTTATCTCTGCTTTTTCTTGCTCTAAGCTAACAACAGTTAAAGTAATGTTTCGAGTTAAAATTTCCTCAGTTATGTTTTCAATTCTTTCCAAAACTTCAAAAATTGTTAATTCTTCTTTTTCTTCATACTTTAAAATTGCAGAATAGTTTCCTTTTTCAAAAAGCTTGAAATAAATTTCGCTTAAACCAGAAGAATTGGTTTGACCTAAAAAGCTGAAAACTGTTAAGTTTTCTTTTAAAACGCTTAAATCAAATTTTTGGTCAGGAGTGCCGCTAACTATTAAAGTAATGTTTTCATCTAAGTAGTAAAATTCTTTTGAAATTAGCTCAAGCTTTATTTCTTCCTTTTCTTCAAGAACTTCAAAGCTTACTTCATTGCTTAAAATTCTTGCAGAATAATTTCCAGGAGGAAAAGTTTTGTTAAAAATGTAAAATCCTTTTTCGTCAGTGGTTAGGGTAAAATTCTCAGTAATTTCTTGACCAAAAATTTCTAGAGTAAACTCCTTATTCGTTTCTCCTTGAATGAAAATGCTAACTGTTTCGTTAGCTTTAAAAACGCTTTTCTCCAAGGTTATATTAAAAGGAATTTCCAAAACTTCAAAGTTTAAATAAGTTTCTAATTCTCCAGAAGATGCTACAATAGTGTAATTACCTTGATTAAGGTTAAAAGAAAGAGAAAAAGTTCCGTTCCAGTCAGTAGAAACTATTTGATTTGTTATGCTATCAGAAGAAATTAGAGTTAAAGATAAGCTTTGATTTTCTATGGGAGTTTTATCAGTTAAACCAAAGAAGCCAGAAATTTTTATTAGCTCGTTGGTAAAGAATTTTTGCTTTTCTAATTCTATTTCTAGCCTATAACCGTTAAGCTCAGTGAAGTTGAAAATTTTGTCGACACTTCCTTTTATTGGAATAGTGTAATGGAAAAGGAAGATAAGGATAATCATTAAAGCAAGAATAGCTAAGGAAAGCTTTGCTATTGACTTTTTCCCTAGGAAAAAACCTTTTTTCTGTTTTTTTAAAGAGCATAGAGCTACTTTTCCTATTCTCCTTTGCTCTATTATTCCTGCTTTTGCTAAGGCAAAAATGTATTTTGAAGTAGTGTTGCGATGAATATTAAGCTCTTTTGAAATGTTTGTTATTGTTAAGCCTTCAGGATGTTTCGAAAGAATATCAACAATCCTTTCCTCAACGCTCATAGCAATCAAAACTTATGTTGTGCATAATGCACAACTTAAAAAGAATTAAGAGTGTCGATGTAGTTAAGGCTTAAAGAAATAAAAGAAGTTTAAAAAGAACCCTTTAAAAATAGCTTCTAAAAGCGAAAATTCCTTTAAAATTTGAGCTTTTTTGTAAAAGACAAAAAAGTTATTAGGTTAAAGGGAAAAAAGCCTTAAATGTCGATTTCCGACTTTAAAATCAAAAAAGAATTTTAAAACAAACTTAAGATTAAGTGTCGGTCGACAGTTTCTAAATTTGAAGAAGCCATTTCCACAAAGGTTTGAAAACAATTTTTTTGTTATTGATTTTTATTTCGTCCTCGTAATCCCATGTTATTATTAAAAGATTTTTGCATTTTAGCAAGGAAGAAGCTTTTAATAAAGATTTAATTTCTCTTTTTTCTATTTCATCTTTTGAAGAAGAATAGGTTACTTGAATTAATTGGTTTATTTTCAAACCTTCTTTTAGGACAAAATCTACTTCATAACCACTTTTATCCCTGAAAAAGAAAAAGTTTAAAAGTGGTATTTCGTTAACTTTTCTATGAAGCTCTAGGAAAATACAGTTTTCCATTCTTCTACCAAATTCTTCTGAAAATTTTACTATGTTTGCTAAGCCTAAATCACAAACATAAATCTTTTTTGGCCAACTCTTTCTTTCATAAATGCTTTTACCAAAATTCTCAACAAAGAAAAAAGATAGAGTTTCTGGTAATTTTTCTATGTATTCATAAATAGTAGTTTTCCCAAACCTTATGCCCTGTGAAGTCAAGAAATTAGCAACTTTATTTACACTAAACAAACAAGAGTAATTCTGAAGAAAGAAATCAAAAATGAATTTTGCAACTTCCAAACTTTTTAACTTAAACCTATCGACAAAATCTTTGTACAGAATTGTTGTATAATAATCTGATAATAT
>JAWBTN010000018.1:0-12701 GCA_039000415.1 Candidatus Aenigmatarchaeota archaeon
TTCCCCAATCCTGCCATGGATAGCAGTTTTCAATAGTGCTATCGTCAGGTCTTCTAATTCTTATAGGATAACTTATTCCTTCTGTTGAATTTGGAACGCCTGGACTTTCTTCATCTATATATCCAGAGCAATCACTTTTTACGTCAAGCATGATTGGTATTAGAGTTCCTGTTCCGTTTACCCAACCATAAGGAGGATATACTAAGTTGCTGTAAAGTTGACCATAAACATAAACCGTTGCGTTTTGAGAGGAAGCAGAAGAATAGCAAGAATCTGTTAGCTCAACTTTCCACCATTGTCTTCCAGTGTAAAAGCTGCAATCAGGATCAAACTCATAAGTAAATAAACCGTCAGGACCAGTAGTTAAAGGAATGAAAGAATCAAAAGTCGTTCTGTTTTTTGTTATGTAAATTCTTCCGCTTATTCCTTGTTCAGTTACTGTTATTCCTCCTTTTGACCAGTCTGTTATGCTTGCTTTTAAAACAGAAGTTTCTATTCCTAATCTATTAACACTTGAGCCGTCTCCTTGTTCAATAGTTAAAGAGGCTAAGTCAGAAGAAAGAGTGAAGCTTTGAGTTGAGCTTTCTGATTTGAATCTATTATCACTTGAATAAAAGTTATCTGTCGCGTTGAACTTGAAAAATCTTTCTCCCATATTCTCACAAGAAAAGGTTCTGTTGAACTTTAATGCGTTTACTCCAATTCCTGTGCATGGTGGCGAACAAACTTGAGAATCAACGTATTCCCATTGTCCAGTTAAGTTAACCCAAAAACTAACGTTAACTAAACTTCCTTGCTCGCCTGTATAATCTTCATCCTCAACGTCAACTTCAAAGAACCATAAGTCACCCCAACCGTTTGTGTAATTTCCGGTAGAAACGTAAGCTGAGCCGGTTGTTAACTTTGGTCTGGATGCTATGTACAAAGCATTCTGCTCGAAAGCTTGCTCTGAAGAATTGTAGTAATTTTTGCTTGCGTTAAAGCTAACATTCCAATATCCATAACCTAGCTCCGGGTCTGAGTATAAAGTTGAGTTTGAAATTAAACAGCTGTAAGTTCCGTTGTTGTAATCGGTTATTGTTCCGATTAAAGAGCAATCTTTTATTGTTTCTCCTCTGTACAAATAAAAGTTTGCTGTTGATTGATTTACTCCACCACAATCATCGCTAACATTTCCTATTAGCATAACAGAATCTGCTGGCATAGGTGATTTTATAAACAATTTTCCGTTTTTTGGATAAACGTAAGTAAAAGCTAGAGGAATTGTTGTTATGTTTATGTTAAACTCGCTTGAATTTGTTGGTTTGTAATGCAAATTATCACTAGTTATCCCAGCTTTCCATTTTTGTGGTCCTACAGAAAAGATGCATGTTGGATCGAATTGAGTTGCTGAAGTGTTTATGTAACTGTTTTGAATCGAAGTAGTTCCAGGAATTTCTACATAATTTGAAGCTAAGTCAGTAGTAACCCAAATCCTTGCTCCAGTGCTTGTGAAAGTTGGATAAACTCCTCTATCAGCATCGTAAACTCTTACAGTTAAAGCTTGAATTTGATTGCCAGTTCTGTTTACTACAGTATTGTTTCCGGCTATATGCTCAAGAATAACATCATCCTTTTGATAAACAAAAGTTCCGTTACCAGTTTCGTTTATGTTTTGTGGGAAGTCTATCGTTGTATTACCGAATATATCTTCCTTTTCACTAACGTTAAACTTGAAGGCATGTGGCCCTATTGGTGAAGTTCCTCCTAAAGCAGCAGGAGAAGGAAGTTTTACAACAAAAGTTACTGTAACATTTATTCCTTTTGCAGTTGTGTTAGTTGTGTTTCCTTCTCCTATTACTGGTTGTGCCCACTCGCCATTATCAGTTCTGTTTATGTATAGGTTAACTTTTAAAGTGTCTTCATCTTCATCAGTAACGTTAACTTTGAAAATCCAAGTTTCTCCCCATCCTCCATCTCCTACATGGCCTGTAGAGTTGTAAGAAGCATAGCTGAAATCTGTTGTTAAAACTGGCTTGGTTTCAACCCAGAATCCTTTCTGCCAAATTTGGAAAATATCTGTTAGGGAAGATGGGTTATAATAATTTTTGCTTGCGTTAAAAGTAACATTCCAGCCTTTTGCTGCAAATTCGCTTGTGTTGAGCATGCAGTGGAAATAACCTTCTCCCATGTTTTCTATATCTGAGCAATATTTGTTGGTAAGTCCTTGAGTTAAAGTGAAGTTAACTAAGGCATCGCTTACTCCTCCTTCTAAAGAGCAATCTGTAGTAACTCTTGCAGTTAGATTAACATTTTGTCCATCAGGATAACTACTTCTTAAGTACTTTTCTCCTTTTGGCGAGATTATTTCCAAGTTTAAGTCGCCATAGATTTCTACAGTGTAATTCTCTGAAGGTGTAGAATTTGTAAACCTTGTTTCATAACAGGCATCTCCTACAAATGCTATCCAATACTGCTTTCCGGTTTGGTATTCACAGCCCGGGTTAAAATCAAAGTTTAAGTAGCCAGAAGAGTTTGTTTGAACAAAGTAAGAATAGAAGTTAGAATAATCGTAAGTTATTAAAATGCTTCCGTTTGTGTTTTCCAAAGGAGCAGAATTTCTTGTTGTGTCGTTAACAAACAAGATAAATCTAGTTGTACTTCCTATGCTGCTATCTGACCTATTAACTTTTGCATTATTTCCTTGAATTAAACTTATGCTTAAGCTATTCTTAGTTATGTTTGGTCCTTGAGTTATTCCAAGAATTTCAGAAGTGTTTACTTTGTTGAAAGTATCATTAACTATAAAGTAAAAGCTTGCGTTGCTTTGGTCTTGGCAAGTGAAATCATTAACTATAACGTTACATAAGCCAGGAGTTGAAGTTGAATTTAATCCTTTAAAAACAAAACTTCCTGTTGTGTTCACATAAAGCAGGCAAGTTACTTCATCATTTTCTTCATCCTTAACGTAAACTGAGTAGTTGAAAACTGAACCCCAGCCTGCTTGCTCAGGAGAAACTTTTATTTCAAGAATTTCTGGAGCTAAGTTTTCCAGCCAGAACCAATTTGTATAATTTGTAGAGTTTGAGTTATAGTTTGCTTTTGAGACTTGAATGTTAATCGTCCAGTTTCCTTCTGGTTGGGAAGTAGAATCCCAAGTGCAGTTGTAATTTCCTTCGAAAATTTCGTTTATATCTGTGCAAGAAGAAGAATTTCCAAAGTTGTATAAGTTTAAGATATTGCTAACTCCTGTTATATTTCCAGAATCATAAGCCTCGCTTATACCATAGCAATCAGAATAAACGCTCCATCTTATGTTTATCAAGTCCGAAACGTTAAATTGGGAGAACCTTTCAGGCAAGTACAAATTGCTTTTAAGTTGACCTTTTATGGTAAAACCTGATTCTGTTGAGTTTGTGTCTGCATAACAATTGTTATCTAAAATTCCGACTTTCCAGTATTGGTAGCTTGCTGCATAGCTACAATTAGGATCAAAGCTTACTTGCATGTAACCAGAAGAGTTAATCGTTGCAAACCAACCAGAGTCCCAAGTTGGAGTAGAAGGTTCTTTTGTAAACCAGAAATATCCTTTAACATTTTCTTGTGAATCATCAACCCAAGCATTTTTGTCTGTGTCGTTAACTCTAACAACAAAAACTCCTACTCCTCCTTCCCTATCAACAGAAGAAGGAGCTTGTATCGTGTAAAAGCTTACATCATCTTTTTCAAGAGTTACTGTAAAGGAAGAAGTTTCATTTTTAAGTCCGTAAGAATCGCTAACGTTAAGCTTAAGATAAATAGTTGGTCCTGAAAGATAATCTGAGCAAGTAAACTCTGGGTTAAACGTTATATCGCAACCAGAAGTACAATCATCCTTAACTTGCGAACTAACATGAATCCAATTTGTTCCGTCATAAGATTTCCACAAGCTAATTTGCAAAGTGTCTCCTGAATCAGCATCCAAAAGATAAGCGCTCACAGTAAAGTTATAACCCCATCCTTCTTGTTGTGGTGAAACTTGGTAGCTTGTAATGCTTGGCTTTCTTCTTACTTGAAAAGCGTTTTGTTTTAAAGTATAGGTATCGTTGAAATAGTTTTTGCTAGAGTTCATGCTTATGTCATACCATCCAAGCAGTCCAGTTGTTCCAAAAGTACAGCTATAATTTCCGTTTCCCAAATCGTTAGCTGGCTCAGGATTACAAGAATAATCTCCTGGATAAATTCTAAATATTGTTGCTGCTCCTGGAATATTATTTAAACATTCATCTCTCAACCTTCCAACTATTTGAACATCTTCTCCTTCTGCATAAACTTCTCCGTTTGGCTGAAGAACTTGAGCGTAAAATTCTGAATAAATATAAACAGTAAAGTTCTGGCTTTCACTTCCATAATAGTAAGCATCACCACTAAAAACAGCTTTCCATTTTTGTTCGCCAACAGAATAACTACAATCTGGATCGAATGCTATGGTTAAATAACCTAAGCTTGAAGAGTTAGACCATTTTCCCCAGGTTCCATCTTTTGTAACGTTTATGTAAAGAGTATCAGAACCTTTATCCAAATAGTTATTCGTAAAGGCGTCGAACAACCTTGCTTCTAGCATTGTTGTGTTGCTTCCTATTCTGCTAACCCAAGAGTTGTTTCCTTGAGAATAAATCCAATAAGTGTTTCTTTTAGTAACGTTGAAAGTTTTTACAGAAGTTTCTGCATAGCCAGAATGCAAATCACTTGCGTTTATAAACCATTCATAATCTCCAATATCAGTACCAGCTGTATACCTTTTACTCAATTCAACTTGTCTGTTTATGCAATCTGAGCAAAGAGTTGAGTTTGCAAGATAAAATTCTCCTGTCGGCAGCTTTCTTATCCATAGGCTTACGTTAACTATATCGTCATCATCAGTAACGTTTACCTTGAAAACAAAGGTTGAACCCCAAGGTGCTTGCTGTGGAGAAACAAATTCATTTGTTAAAACAGGGTTAACTTGATGGAAGAAAACTTGATCTCTAATTTTTGTTCCATTATTATAATAATCTCTTGAGGAATTCATCTCAACGTTATACCAACCTGAAGGATTGCTCGAAACGTTCCAAGTGCAATTATAATAACTATTTCCCTCGTTCAAAACTTCTTCGCAAATTGCTGAAAAAGCATTGTAGCCTGTGTGGAAAATTCTGAAGGTTACTGAAGCATCGCTTATTGTTAAACCACATTCATCGCTTACATTTCCTCTTATCGTTACGTTTTCATTTGAAAGATAAGCTTCTCCATTTGGCTCAGTTATGCTATTGTTTAACCAACCTCTAATGTTTGTTATCAAAAGCAAGGTTGAATTAGCATCCTTATAGCAAGAATCTTGGTAAGTTCCAGCTTTCCAGTATTGCATTCCTACTAAATAATCACAGTTTGGAGCAAAGTATGCTCCCAAATATCCTTGAGAATCTGTAAAGCCTAACCAACCAGAGTCATAGTTAATCTGATCTTTTGTAACATAAACTTTTCCTTGAACGTTTGAAGGAACGTAGCTTTTGTTATCCAAATCATAAATTCTTACTTTTAGCAAAACTGAGCCAGAATTTCTGTCAACCCAAGAGTTGTTACCTTCTGAAAGACCAGAATATTCTATAACAACATCATCCTTTGTTAAAGTAAAGCTTTTTCCTGGTCTATCAGTAGAATTATGAACATCGCTTGCGTTGAACTTGAAGTAATACTGAGGCATATCGCTACATTTAAACCCTTTGTAATAGAAAGTAAGCTCAGTTTTTATTCCACAATCATAGCAAATTTGAGAACCAACATAGAACCAAGTTTGGTTGTCTGGAGAAAGCCATAAGCTCACGTTAACGTCATCTGCATTTTCATCGCTAACGTTAACCTTAAAAGTGAAGTTTTCACCCCAACCCCAATCCTGCTCAGGCAAAACAGTTTCATCTTCTAGAACAGGAGGCTGCCAAACTTGAACTATCTTAAACCTGTACTCTTTATAATCGCTTCCATTATTGTAATATTCTACGTTTGAAGCGTTCATTCTTACATGATACCAACCTTCATCGTAGCTTGTTGCGTCAAAAGTGCAGTTGTAAGTTCCGTTTCCATAATTTCCAATTTCTTCGCAATGGTATTGAACGCTTGGGTTTGCTGCCCAGTAAAGTGTGAAGTTAACTAAAGCATTGCTTATGTAATTTAAGTTGCATTCATCTCTTACATCACCTGAAACGTTTACATAAAGAGATTGAGTCCTGTAGTAAGTTTCTCCGCTTGGGTAAGTGATGTTTGGAACTAAATCTCCAATTATCGTTACGTTAAAAACTGAAGAGCTTGCATCTTTATAGCAAGAATCACCTGAAGTAAAAGCATACCAATTTCTTTTTCCAATCTCGTAGCTGCAAGAAGGATTGAAGTAATAGCTAACGTAACCAGAAGAATTTGTTGTGTTTGTTCCGTCTGTTAAGTAAGCTGTGCCGTTATGAATTCTAAAGCCAACAACAGGCTTTGGAGAGCCTGCAAGCAAAGTATAAGCTGGCAAGTTTCTATCTGTATCGTTAACGTAAAGAACAAACTTAGTTGTAGCACTCCCGTTTCTGTTAACTTGAGTTTCATTCCCTTCAAAGTAAATGAAAGCAATATCATTCTTTTCTAAAGTGTGGCTTAGCTGAGAAGTGTTTGAATAAGTTTCTGGAACTTCTGGTTCACTAGCATTAAAAGCAAAGTACCATAAGCTGCTTGCTTGCAAATCTTCACAAGAATAAGTTTTTGTGAAATTCACAAGTTTATTACTTGGGTTTTCTATAAACTTACATTCAGTAACGCTCCATTCGCTTGTAGGAGTTCTTTCTAACAAGCAAACGTTAACGTTAGCATAATGATTTACTATCACAGAAAAGTTGTGGAGTTCGCCCCATCCTCCTATGCTCGGACTTACTTGTGGAGAAATAAGCTCAACTGGAGTAATCAAGAAGAAAGCATTCTCTCTTGTAACAATTCCATTTACATGATAATCTTTGAAAGATTCCATCGTAACGTTGTACCATCCTCCTGGCTTCCCAGAAGAATCCCAAGTGCAATTGTAGAAATTACCTGTAGCGTTAGTTACGTAGCCTGAGCTTGGGCAGTAATAAACGTTAGAGCCTGACTGAAGCTTGAACCTAACATTAGCTCCTACTACTGCTTGCAAGCAATCATCTATTATCGTTCCGTTTAAATCTATCAAGCTTCCAGCAGTATAGTTAACGCTTCCGTCAGGTTTTTCTAAGTTGTTTGTTAAATTAGCAATTATTGTGACATAAAATTCCTCTGAGCTGTTGTCAGCATAACATGCATGAGTTGAGTTAACTTTCCATTTTCTTATTCCTGGCAAGTATTCACAGCTTGGGTTGAAATCTAAATAATAGTGCGTTTCATTGCTTGTTTCAAATTCTTCCTTCCAATCTAAACCAGTTTGAACCCAGAACTTAACGTTATCGTTTGGAATAATAGTTGTGTAATTGTTCAAGACCAAATTCCAAATTTGAACAGCAAGCTTAACGTAATTTCCTGGAGCAGAATCACTTCTGTTTACTATTGTGTTATTTCCTTCAGCATAATTTATTGAAATTGCTGATTTGGTAACGTTAAAATTGATTATTTGAGTTTCGTTTGTAAAGCTTGTTGAAGAGCTTGCGTTAAACTTTGCTTGCCACTCGCCAATATTTTCGCAAGTGAAATTCTTTTGAGTTAGGAAGAAGTAATTGTTGCAATTAATGCAATAACTTGAGTTTTCTACGTACCAATCAATACTTGAATTTTTAAGCCAGAGTTTTATTAAAACTGTTTCTCCATCTTCACTAGTAACAAAAACTGAAAAGTTGAAAGGCTTAATTTCCCAGCTTCCTACTAAAGGCTGAACTTCTGGGTTTTCAAGTTTAGGAACTGTTGCGATGAAGAATGCATTTTCTTTGAAGAAAGTTCCGTTCCAGTATTTACCAGCTTCACTTCCTTCAGCAAAAGCTATCATCGTTACGTTATACCAGCCAAGAGGAGCATCTTGAGGAACTTGCCAGCTTGCTGAGGTTAAATCAGAAACAATAACGTAAGTTGTTTCTCCGTGTGAAATTCTATATTCAGCTCCAAACTTAGCAGCATCGCTTTTTATATCGTTGCAATCATCTTTTATTACTCCGTTGAAATTTATTGTTTGGCCTCGAGTAAAGTTTTGTTCACCTAAGGGCTGAGTTAAGTAGCTGTTAGACAAATCACCCATTAGCCAGAAAGACATTATCTCAGTTATATTATCTTTATAAGTTGTTGCTCCACTAACTCCTCCCTTCCAATAGTTTTGTCCTAGATAGTAATCGCTAACCTTGCACCAACTATCAGAAGAATTTTGCATGCTTCTTACCAAATGACCTGTTTCGTTTGCTGATATTGCTGGCGATGAATCAAAAGTTTCTGGGCTACCAAACTTAGAAATGAAAATTTTTCCTCTTCCTTCATCTGCTTGTCCAGGTAACAAATAACCAGGATAGCTTTGATTGTCGCGATCCCAAACTTGCAAAACAAAGTTTGTTAGCTGGCTTCTGTTAACTATGGAATTCCAGCTTGGAGTAATGTTGTAAACGTTTATTTCATCAGCCTCTACGGTATAGCCATATCCTGACAATTCGCTTGTACCATCTGCATTACTTGCGTTAAACTTGAAGTCCCAGCTTCCTATGTCTGAGCCAACATAATCATAGCTGAAATTGACTTGGGTCCATTCTAAGCAAGAATAGCAAATCCAACTTCCTATTAGCGAATAATCAGCAATTCCTTTTCTGTGCCATGCATAAACTGTAACGTCACGGCCAAACCTATCTCTTACCATCACGCTAAAGTTGAATTGCTCTCCCCAACCTCCTATGGTTCTTGTCTTATCTCCGTTTATGTATAAGGTTGAGTTTTCAAGCAAAGGAGTGTAAGTATAGACTTTAATTTTTGCGAATAGCTCTTGATTTTCTTCGAAAAGCTTTCCAGTTTTCCAAGTGTAAGCAATTTTTTCAACTGTTAAATTGGCTTTCGGCTCATAAGTTGCATCTGCATAAGCGTTTATTGCTATATTCCTGCTTGCTAGAATGTAATTTTCTTGCTTGCTTTCCTCTATGCTATAATTACCCCAAACTTTTCCGTTAGAAGAACCTAAGGAATAATTCTGCCAAGCAATTTTGTAATTAAGCAAATCATCAGCAAAACTAACAGAAGCTTGCCCAATAGTTACATTCTGTCCTTTCCATTCATAACTTATCAAAAAGTTTGCTTCCTTCAACTTTTCATATCTTGCATTGTTTGGTTTAGTGAAGCTGTAAGCTTGGGTTAACGAGCAGCTTGAACCAAAGCAGTTTATGTTTGTGTCATTAACAAAGCTTGTTTCTTCTCTTGTATCTTTTATTCCTTCTGCTATAAAAACTTGTTTGCCCACAGAAGAGCAGTTTAAAGTGAAGTTAAGTCTTACGCTTGAATAAACAGCCAAATCAGGAAGCTGCCATGTTATTTTTCTAGAAGTTTCGTTCCAAAAACCTGAATTATATACTTGCTTGACTTCGCAGCTTTCAGGTATTTTTATGCTTACATTCCAATTGCTTGCTAAGCTATCTCCAATATTGGTTACTTTTAAGCTATAGTTGTAATTTTTGTTTAACTGAGCTGACCTTGGTTCTGGCCATGGATAATCGACTTGCTGCAAAACTTCTAAATCAAACTCTAGGTGAGACTCTTCTGTATAATTGAAAGTTTGAATGAAATAAGCCTTTTCTTCTTCCAAGCTTTTACCTTCCCAGCTTACGTTATACCTTAAGCTTCCTTGCTGGCTTAGGCTTGGAGGAGACTTAACTTGATAAGTTAGGACTGCATACTTATTTACTCCTATCGAACCAAGCTGCCATATTATTACATTATTTATCAAATCAACTGAGCTTGAAATTAGTTGAACGTCTTGGCCGTACTCGTTTGTTTTTATTCCCGGATTTGCAGGAGTCCAACCTGTTGACAAAACTTCTTTAACTACTGTTGTTCCGCTTGTTGGAGCGCATCCTTTATTATGAACGGTTAGCTGAGAATCAAAGACAGTATCTTTTCCTATTATTTTTGGAGTTTCCCTTATCACTTCTAGAATTGCTATAGAATTGCTTTCCTCTACGCTAAAGCTTGCTTTTTTTGATTTTTGGATTCCAGGATAGGTATAATTAACGCTTGCGTTAATAATTACAATTTCGCTAGCAGCATTGCTTGAAGTTAAGTTAAAGCTTAGAGTATAATTTCCAGGAGAGTTTGCAGTTATTGTTTGATAGCTTGGGCTAAAGCTCCAGCCAGGAGGAACTTCTAGGCTTACGTTATATTCTACGCTATCAGCAAAAGGATGAACTATTGTAACATTATACTCTTCTGTTGAAGAGTTGCAGATCCATCTGCTTGTTTTGCTCGAAACAATAATATTTTTGAATATAAGTTGCTCTGCTCTTTCTGTTGATTTAGAATCATAGCTTAAGTAAGCTTTCAAGTTGTAATCATCTTCTAACCAATTAGAAGTTGGTATGTTTGTAAAGTTAATTAGAGCTATGCCATTAGGTGGAATGTTAACAGGTTGAGAAGAAGAGTAAACTAAATAGCCTGAGCTGTTTGTGATGTTGAGCCAAAGATTTCCTGAATAACTGTTAGAGTTTGAGTTTGCAATTCTTACAGTAACGTTGAAAAATTCTTCGCTTGGTTCTATTCCAGTAGTGGTTTGCTCTTTAACTTTAACTTCAATATCCTGAATTTGAACAGTTTCGTTGTAGTAAGCTGAAAGAGTTAAGCTAGTTAGGTTAATTGAATTGCTTCCTAAATTGCTTATTTTAACTCTGCAATAGCCAGTTTCGTTAGCGTTTATTTGATTCTGCAATATAGGAACAAAATCTTTTCTTTCTGAAGTCAAGTTAATTTTATAGTTGTGCAATACATCGATCCATTCACTTCCATTATAAACAAAAACTCTCAGCAAAACTTCTTTTGGTTGAGAGGTTAAGTTTGCTGAAGCTATTGTTAAGTTGGCAATTCTGTATTCTCCTGCTTCACACTGCCATGAAAATATTTTTTCCTCATTTCCTTGCAATTCAACAGGCAATAACTCTAAGGGAAGAGAAGCTTCTTTGAGCTTGTAAACTATAAAATTGTTGGAAGTTAAAGAATCGCTTCCAGCATTACTTGAGTTTGCAAAAATCGTTACGTTAGCTAAACCATAGCTTGTAGCGTTAACATGCCACCAAACTGTTTTCACTTCTCCTACTTGTATGCTTCCTAAGCTTTTTGTTATTTCGTCAACTTGCCAGCCTGAAGGCAAGCTTATGTTAACATAAACACTATTTGCTTGACTTCCTTCTGGGCCGATTGTTGTTATGCTTGCGTTAACAGTAAAGTTGCGATAGAGGAAAACTTCTCTTGGGTTATAAGATGCAGAAACTTTTACTTGCGGTATACAACCTGAGACATCCAAGCTTATGTTGAATTCTTGCGAAACGTTTGGCTTGTAGTTTGGTTCGCTTGAATTGATTTCAGCATACCAATACTGGTTGCCACCATTAAAGCTGCAATCAGGAATGAAATAAAATTCTGCATAACCTGAAGAATTGGTTGTGTTGCTTCCAACAATTCTATCGTAAACTCCGTTATACTTTATTCTGAAGTTAACACTTGCAGGAGGATTCAAGTTGTAAGTATTAGCATCTAAATCAAAAACTCTTACAACAAGCTTTGCAGCTTGGGCTGGCTGATACTTAGCAAAAGAATTGTTTCCTTCTACATATTCTATCAAGCTATCATCTTTTTCTACGTTAACAGATAAAACTTGCTCAGTTTCTTTTCCATCCATCTTGAATTGGTAATACCAAGTTCCTTGCTCGTTAGCTGAAAAGTTGCGATACCAGAACTTTGTTTCTCCTATACAATTAAAACATTCTGTTGGAGTTTGGTTTAAGCAAGTTGGAGCATCACATTTATAAATTGGAGGCCAGGATTTTGCCATGTACAAGCTAACGTTCAAAACATTTTCTGAATCTCCTGAGCTTGCTATTACAGAGAAATTCCAGTTTCTATAACCCCAACCTTCTGTTGTTGGCATAGCTGAAGGATTCTCAAGTTTTTTTACCGGGAACAAATAGAATAAACCTGGAAAGCCGAGATTTGCAGTACTGTTTGAATAATGGTAAGTTCTTTCTGCTATCATAGTAGCATTGTACCATCCCATAGGCGTAGAAATATAAGTTTGCCAGTCGCAAGTGTAAGCGTTAGCTCCTACTTGGCTTACCGGAGAGCATTCAAAGCTTGTTTCGCTTTTATTTGCAAAATATCTTACTGTTGTGGTCAAAGGATCTCCACAATCGTCAGTAGTAGCTCCTAGAAAAGGAACTTTTTGTTCTTGAGTATAGTTTGTTAGACCATCGGGTTTTGAGAATTCTAAGTTTATATCACCTGTAACTAAAACTAAAAGGTTGTAGTAGTTTGCTGTGGTGTTGTCCTTATAACATTCTTGGTTAGAAATGACAGCTTTCCATTTCTGATTTCCAACTTGGTATTTTGGTGAGCATTTAGCTTGGAAGTAATAGTTTGCATAACCAGAAGAGTTTGTCGTATTGCTTTCTCCAGAATCGAAAATTGAGCCATCTAAAGTTACATAGAAAGTTATCGGCAAGTCAGAAATTAAAGTCCCATTTTTATCTACAGCTCTTACAACA